>LFRU01000007.1:0-7467 GCA_001512495.1 Syntrophothermus sp. DTU052
GATGGAGGACCAGCGTACGGTCGACGTCCAGGTGATCAATCTGACCGATTACGGCAGCGCCTTTCTGCGCAACGGGTTTACCTACCTGCGGGTGGAAGGGGAACCGGTTATCCTGGGAATCAGCCCCGACCGGGGAACGACCCTCGGAGGAACAAAAGTGGTGATCACCGGAGAAAATTTCCGCAATGGCTGTGAGGTCTTCTTTGGGACCACCAGGGCGGCTGCGGTTACATATGAAGGTCCTACACGATTGACAGTGATTACCCCGCCGCATGCCAAAGGCAGTGTGGACGTAGCGGTGCGCAATCCGGCGCCGGATTATTCCGAGGCCATCCTGGCGAATGGTTTTACCTTTGAAGAGACGGTGGCTCCGGTTCCCACCGATTTTGACGGCCGGATATGGAACAAAAGGGCGATTAAGCTTTACTGGACGGCTTCTGAGGTTCCCAGCCGGTACGAGATTTACGTGGGACACTCTTCCGATCCGGAGTCCAGCGAATACCTGGGCTCAACTGACGGCACAGAATACATGTTTGAGGATATTGAGGCCGGCAGGAGCTATTACTTCTGGCTGCGCACCATCAACCGCGATGGGGCCTCCCAGTTGACTGCCTGCAAATCCAATCCCATATATGTCTCGTCTTCAGACATTACCAACCGTCCGCCTACTGCATCGGTGGATACGCTGAATACTCAGATGGAGTTTACTGATGGGGTTCTCAAAATCATCGTCGGACGGGATCTGGCATTCTGGCATTACCCCACCTATGAGGTATATCTGGATGCAAACCAGCGCAGTGCGGAAGTGGTAGAACTGCATATACCCAGTGAAGGGATTGACAGGAACTCGGTAACAACCATCCAGGTAGTCGGCAACCATTTCCGTATCGGTCTGCCGGTAAAGGTTCTGAATACCATGGAATACCAGGAGTTCCGTCGCTACAATGCCGATTTTTATGTGATTGTGCGCTTGACTCCCGCGCCGGCTGCTTATATGGAAGCGTTAGCTCTTAACCTTCCGGGTTATCAGGTCGTCGGCGGGTTCACCGTAATTGCATCCATGGAGTCGCCCTTGAGGATGGCTGAGATGAACCTTTTTGCTGGCGACATAAGTGTTATCTATACCAAATATAAACAAACGCCATTATTGACCCCTCTGCGGGCCTATGGTTACGATAGTTACAGCCGCAGATGGAGCGATGTGACCGCTTTCGTTAGCACCTCCGGTCAGGTGACGGCGAGAGTCGGCCGTCCCGGCACCTATATAATCTGCAGGTAAGGGTGATTGAAGATGAGAAAAAAGAGAACTCTTGCTCGACTACTGGCCGTTTTGCTGGCCCTGACGTTTCTGTTCACCGGGGGCGTACCGGTTGCACAGGGAGCGGAGACCTATTCCGGGGTATCTTACTATGATTCGCTGTTGAAGAATGCTTCTTACCAGGATGTTTCCGGTCACTGGGCCCAGCCCTCCATATACCGGGTAACCGCCCTGGGGATCGTGCGCGGGGAAGGCAGCAATTTTCGGCCGAACGGCACCGCCAGCAGAGAGGATGTCCTGGGAATGCTGCTCCGCCTGGCCGATCTGGAAGGAGCGGCCCAGAGAATCAATGTTGATCCCCAGCAGGAAGCGGAACACCTAAATTACTGGGGAGCCAACTATGTGGCTCTGGCCCAGGCTATGGGCATAATCACCGATGATGAACGCCGGAATACCAATTGGCGGGGTGCAGCTACCCGGGAGGAAACAGCCTACTGGATGGCGCGGATCTTGAACTACCTTCCGGTCTATGGGCAGGCCCAGCAGGCGGTTTACAGGTTTGACGACTGGAAGTCTTTTTCCAGGTCCCGCCTGCCTTACTGTGAAGCCATTATAGCCGCCCAGATAATGACCGGTACCGGAAACCGTTTTAACCCCCAAAAAGCAATTACCCGGGCCGAATTGGCTGCAGTTATAGACAAGGCCTGTCAGGTATACCTGGCGACCAGGGGTTACAAGACCCTGCAGGGAACCATAGGCAACAGCAGTTTTGTGACCGGGCCCAGTGTGGAGCGCAATTATTACCAGGTGGTCCGGGACGACGGGCAGAGCTTCTTCATGGTAGTCGATTCCGAGCGGGACTTCCTGGTGTATAAGAACCGAAGCCTGGGCAGGAGCGGATTCCTCAACACCGGTGACAGCGTAAAGGTCCTGGTCGGGCCGCAAAATGAGATTCTTCTGGTGGAAGCGGCTTACGGAACCCAGGCTTTCCTGGAAGGGACCCTTGATTACCTGGATATTACTCGGAACCGGCTCTATGTCACCGGTTGGGACGGCAAGACATATATCTACCCTCTGAGTCCCCTGTGCCGGGTAACATTAAGCGGATATCCCGCCAACCTGAATGACCTGGTTTCCGGACAGCAGGTTTCGCTCTTTTTGAATGGAACCCAGGTCTCGGAAATCAAGAGTTCTGTCAATTACGCCTCCTCCGGAGCCCTGCCGCGGGACGTTAATTCTGCTTACGGCAGCCTGTTCCGCAAGAGTCATGATGAGATCAGCATCCGAGATGATAACGGGCGGCCTTATAGCTATACGCTTACCAGCAGTACCCGCTATTACATAAACGGATTGTCAGCCGGCTATTACGACTTGAAGACCGGGGACTATGTCAAGCTCACCCTGGATAACAATCGCAGAGTTGTGCGGGTAGATGTGAGAAGGGATGACGCCGGGTACAAGATCTACCTGGCCCGGATGTATGACATAAACAGTGTGTTTGGACAGATCAGGTTTGACAATGTGGCGATTTATCAAACCGGAGATATGACATTCCAGGGCGACAGCCTGGTACTGTCAGCCGCCAGCGATATTGAAGCCTACAGCGGCGCCAAGAAACTTAGCCTCCTCGAGCTGGAGAAATACCGCGGTGATTATGCTTACTTCGTAACCGCCCGCCGCGGTGATCAGGAGAGGGTGGTGAAGCTGGTGGTGCGGGAGGAAACGGCGCGGAAGGTAACCGGAAAGGTTCAGGAGATAAACAGCACCTTAAACAGCCTGGCCATCAAGTACGAGCCGGACCGCATCTACTATGACAGCGGAACCATTGTAATCAGGGATAATCGCTTGATCGACGGTGACGCTATCAATTCCGGGGATGATGTGGTGGTATTCGCCGAACGGGAGAGCGACAACTCAATCAGAGCCCGACTGATTATGGTAAACTCCCCCGAGAGCGATTCCAGGTATACACTCTACCGGGGGTATCTCAGAAAAATTCTGGACCGCAGCCGCTTTGAGATCGGTTCTACCACCAGGATGGAGGACCACAAGTGGCGCGGAGGCTACAGTTACAGCCAGTTCTACTACGATTACCAGACCACATTCCTCTATGCGGACGGGGATAGGGTGGAAAGGTTTGGCGACTACAACTTCTACAATCGGGATGAGGATTTGGAAGACGTCGATGTGTATGTGATTGCCGAAGGCGATAAAGCCCTGGCAGTGATAATTCAGGATGACCTGGAGTTCTCTTCAGAGGTTATCAGCCGTGGAACTGTTACTGCCATCAACAGTGAGGAAGTATCGATCGGCAGCTACAGCAACTGGTCGCCATATACGGAATCCTGGCAGCCTCAAACCGGTCCTGATCTGCGGCTGAAACTGAAGTATGCGGTGGTAGCCAGGAATGGCGAAGGGAAAGAACCTTCCGCTCTTAGGGTTGGGGATCCGGTTTACCTACTGCGTGCTTCTGTTGGTGATGGAACCGATGTGTATGCTACTCTAATACTGGTTGAGTGAGGGAGCGGTCATGATAAGAAAAAGTATCTTAACGGCAGTTTTTATAATCACGACGGTTTGTTTTGTGGTTTTGTCGTGTCCCCAGGTACTGGCATTTACCGGTTATGATCTGGGATTGAACGATAACAAGGAATACCAGGAGATCGTGTTTGTTTCCGGGAAACCGACGGTATTCAAGGGAACCGTCAAGGAGACCACCCGCATCCGGGATAACAGCCAGCAGACTACCCTGACCTACAAGCTGGAGGGCTTAAACGGCAGAAAAGATAAGCTGAGCCGGACCGTTAAATTGACCACCAGCATTGAAAAGAGAAACAATCAAGAGGTGCATGTCACCACCCTGGACAGCCTGACTGAAACCATCAATATCGACGGTAAGCAGTACAAACTGGTAAAGGACTCAGTTTTCTTTAATGGATCCAGGGTTATCGATCACCAGACGGTTATAGATTACCTCATCGGCAACTGGCATTTAAGGAAGGCTTATGAGGTGGGACGTGGCGAAGGCCGAATAACTGTAGAGATGAGCGGTGAATCTGACGGTTACAGCAATGCCTGGGGAGAGGGTGAGACCCGGGCGGTCCAGGTAGCCCTGCAGGGGGAAATCGTCTCCGATGATGATGACTCTCCGGCTGTTTCTCGCTGGCAGGGCTCGCTGCGGGCGGTGATGAATCGTTCCCTGTCGCGCAACCTTTATTATAGTGAGAGTAATCCCGAGCTTATCAGTTTTGCCGGGGGATTTGTGGAAAACAGGCGGGAGGACCAGACCCTGAAAATCACCTACGACCTGCCAACGGTTACTGGTGATGGCATACTGGACAGAGTCCGGAACCGGGGGGAAGAAACCCTGGCCTTTACCTCGCCACCGGAGGTTAAGCGGCTTTTCGTAAAAGAGTGCAAGGATCTCCGCGGGCATTGGGCACGGCAGGCCATCGAGGCTCTCTGCGGCCTGGGTGCGTTTGATATTCAAGGGGACTATTTCCACCCGGGAGTGGCCATCAGGCGCGGTGAGTTTATCAAGGCTCTGATGGTGGTTGGCGATGCGGTGGACGAAGCGGAAACTGCCGCCACGGGCCGGGGACGGAAAACACCGGTTGAGGAACCTTACTTCCTAGACGTCGACCGGGAGCATCCGTATTTTCGGTACATACAGACTGCCTACCGGAAAGGAATTGTTCAGGGCAATGGTGCCGTATTCCTCCCCAACTCAAATCTGACCCGGGCTGAAGCCATATCCATCATAGTGAAGGCCATGGGACTGGAGAATTTGGCACCGACCCCCTTTTACACCACCGGGTATTACGATGATGCGCAGATACCCCTGTGGGCCAAGGATTCAGTCTATGTTGCCACCCACTATGGTTTGATTAAGGGAGATATAGTGGGAGGAAACCGCTTGTTCCGCCCGTTGGACATCGTGACCCGGGCTGAAGCCGCCAGCCTGCTGGATCAGTTCCGTATTTATCTCAATCAGGATTTCCGCAAGGACCGGGAACGCGTGTACCAGTTTTCGTCATAGCCGGATTGGTCGGATAAAGCGGAGATAGCATCTTAAGATAGGCGGTTAGTTGAATTGAGGAAGAGCAATACCTGGTTATGGTTAGCCCTGATTGTGGTGCTTGCCTGTGTGGTATGGATAAGAGGGATCTATGGAACAACCAAGAGTGTTATCATCAGCCAATCGGCTCCCATCTCTGAAGACAACCTGTTTCCGGCTCCCCATCATACTTCGTACCATATGGAATTGAGGCTTGATCCGATTGGGCTGGAGCTTCTCGGACGCTCGGTTATCACTTCTCGAAACACATCAGGTGCCGAACTTACGGAGTTGTGGCTGACTACTTACCCCAATGTCATGAAAGATAAAGCTACTACTCCCGCGCCCATGTCGGCTTACTATTCCGGGTTTGACCCCGGGTGGATCACCATTTCTTCAGTAATGATAAACGGGGCCACAGCAATTGGTGATGATTTGGGCATTTCCTACCGTATCCATCCCCCGGTACCGATAAAGAAAGGAGAAGACCTGACCCTGGAGTTGGAATGGAAGGCCCGGATACCCCAGGCTGCCTATCGTTACGGCAGCAAGGACGGGGTTATTCTTCTGGGGCACTTTTATCCGGTGCTGAACGTGAAGGATGACCAGGGATGGCATATTTCAGCCAACACGCAGTTTGGAGACCCATTTTACACGCAGTGTGCGGACTACACCGTCCGGCTCCGGGTGCCGGAAGCTTATCAGATCGCAGCGTCGGGAGATATCCTCTCTGTCGAAGCCGAGGATACCGGCTGGCAGAGCCTGCTGATCAGTGCCGGCCAGGCACGGGATTTTGCTCTGGCCGCTGCCTACAACTATAAGATGTATTATGTCACGGCAGACGGCATTAAGATCGTCGGCTTCTTCAACGGTCGGCACCCCGAGGTAGAAAAAGTAGTTATGGAACAGGCGGTAGCCGTTGTCAAGTTTTATAACCGTACCTTTGGATCTTATGCCCGTTCCCAGTTGTTTCTGGTACAGGGACCTATGGAGGGTTTTCAGGGCATGGAGTATTCGGGGCTGGTCTTTTTGGCCGAAGAGGTGTTCAGCCCAAGATATAATGAGCAGCGCCGGGCTTTTCTGGTAGCCCATGAGATAGCGCACCAGTGGTGGTATGACATGGTGGGCAACAACCAGCTGCAGGAGCCGTGGCTTGATGAGGGATTGGCCAACTGGTCAGCCCGCAAGTATCTGGAGAAGGTTGAATACCGTTCGGTGCAGAGTCGATCGGGGAAGACGCTGGTCAATTTGGAACAGGCTCTGACCGAAATCCATTCCAAGAACAGTTACCTGGATACCGCCTACCAGGGGGGAGAGAGTTTCTGGCTGCAGTTGGAGGAGGAATTGGGAGAGGGGCAGGTCCTGCGGGTACTGAGGAGCTATCTGGCAGCCTACAAATTCCAAACCGCCACCACCGAAGACCTGCGCCGGATGATCTCCCAGCAGTCCCGGACCTCCATGGAATCCTTTTTTGAAAAGTGGTTTACAACCCATTAGATAACGTGCTTATTGAATAGGCCGGGGTCTAATTGACAATGGAGGCATATTTTCTTACGATGGATAAAGCTTGGTTTGCATTCTGCTGGTCGACTACCAGGGTGATTATATAGGCATGGCTCTCCAGAGGTTCGGTGACCGGCCATCCAGTTGGCTGAACCTCCATGTCGGTAACTGATTGCATCAACTGAGCAACGCCAGTAGCGTAAGACCTGAGTGAATCATCACCGGGGAAGCTTAGTTTAGGCATTTTCTCAATTTCGGCCGAGCGGAAACCGGCCTCTTTCAGTTCTCGGGCCGCCTGTTCCGCCTGCGCCGAACTGCTGTAGTAAGACAGAATCGCCCGTTGGCCAGGAGCAAGATGCATCATTTTCCCCCCTTGATTATACTGAGATTGGTTCTGACGGCAGATGGGGTTCAGGAAAATCCCCGGTAACGCCGGTCGCAGTTGTTGGTTTGTACCGGCCGGCATGGGTGAAGTATTAATGTTAACTGTATTACGAATAATTTGCCCTCAAACCCGGGAGAAAAATCATATAGGACGAAAATTATGCCGGTTTACCGGGCAGCCTCTGGTGCGGAAGGCATATAACGGGGGCTGGAAGTCGGATCCGGGGGTTGAGGGACCTGGCCAGGGAGTCTGGGAACTGGGAGG
>LFRU01000007.1:7496-68803 GCA_001512495.1 Syntrophothermus sp. DTU052
GCTGCGAAATAATCAGGAACTGGCATTCTCAGCTATTCCCGACTACGTTATTGAAGTACCCCGGGAAAGGAATCACGGGGATTTTGCCGCCAACGTGGCCATGATGATGGCTCGGGAAGCCAGAATGGCTCCCCGTAAGATCGCCGAATTGATAACGGACCATCTGTCGCTTAACCGGTCGCTGGTGCGGAAAGTTGAAGTGGCAGGAGCCGGGTTTATTAACTTTTACCTGAATACGGACTGGGTTTATTCCGTTCCACCGGTAATCCTGGCCCTGGGTGATGACTTCGGCAAGACGGTTCGGAAGAACGGTAAAAGGGTACAGGTAGAATTTGTGAGTGCCAATCCTACCGGTGACCTGCATATGGGCAATGCCCGGGGCGGCGCTATCGGGGATACACTGGCCAACATCCTTGATGCCTGCGGGTATGAGGTGGAGAAGGAATTTTACATCAATGATGCCGGGAATCAGATTGAACTCTTCGGTGCTTCGCTGGAGGCCCGCTACCTGGAACTGCTGGGCGAGCCGTTCAGCATGCCGGAATCCGGCTATGCGGGGCAGGATGTTATCGACACGGTAAAAGAGGCGATAGATGAATTTGGGGATTGTCTCTTGGAACTTAATTCCGAGGATCGGCGGCGGAAACTGACGGTGTTTGCCCTGGAACGAAGGATCGAGTATATCAAAAACACCTTGAGTCGTTTTGGTATAGAGTACGATGTTTGGTTCGCGGAAAGTACCCTTCATGAATCCGGCGAGATTGCCGCGGTGGTGAAAGAGCTGTCTGACAAAGGTTATATTTATGAAATGGAGGGTGCCAAATGGTTTAAGTCAACGCTCTTCAAGGATGAAAAGGACGAGGTCGTTATAAGGAATAACGGGGTCCCTACCTATTTTGCTGCAGATATCGCTTATCACCGCAACAAGTTTCAGCGGGGATTCGACTGGGTGATTAACGTGTGGGGCGCCGATCACCACGGACATGTATCACGCATGAAGGGTGCCATAGAAGCTCTGGGGTATGATCCAGACCGGTTGGATGTGGTAATCATGCAGTTGGTCAGGCTGTATCGCGGCGGGGAGATTGTTAGGATGTCGAAGCGGACCGGAACCCTGGTTACCCTGGATGAATTGATTGATGAGGTAGGCAAGGATGCAGCCCGTTTCTTTTTTGTTATGCGCAGTCCCGACAGCCATCTGGATTTTGATCTGGAACTGGCCAAGAAGGAGGGACAGGAGAATCCTGTATATTATGCCCAGTATGCCCATGCCCGGATATGCAGCATCCTGCGTCAGAGCAGGGCCCAGGGCATCGATTTCCCGCGGGTAGAGGATACCGACCTCCATGTATTAAAAGAAGATGAAGAACTGGAACTTTTGCGGAAACTGGCCGAGTTTCCTGAAGAGGTCAGAGCTGCCGGCAGGACCCTGGCACCGCAGAGGATCCCCCACTACGTACTTGACTTGGCGGGTCTCCTGCACAGCTTTTACAATCATCACCGGGTCATAACCGATGATGAAAAGCTTCGGGATGCCAGGTTGGTTCTGATGCAGGCGGTGAAAATAACCATAAAGAATGCTCTGACCATGATCGGGGTGAAGGCTCCGGAGAGGATGTAGACCTGACCCCTGAGGCTGGATACAGAACCCTGGGCGTAGCTCCTGGAGGAGGGGAATAATTCCGGATTATTATAAATTAAATAATAAGAGATATGACATCATGCTGGGTACGAAGGAGGCGATGGTTGATGGAAAAAAAGAGTGAGGCTGACTGGGCCTACACTATCATCGAGGAAAAGGGGGGGCCGGTTTTCTACCGCGACCTGATCGAGGAGATCATTGAACGTATGAATAAGCCCAAGGATGCAAAAACTATGGCTTCGATTTACACCAGGATCAATATCGATAATCGGCTTAACCATATTGGCGAGGGCTACTGGGTTCTGAGAGAAGAATAAAAGTTTCAAACAGGAGGTTGGATTTTAATGAAGATTATCTGGTTGGGGCACGCTTCTTTCCTCATTGAGACCGGAGCGACCCGCATCATCACCGACCCGTTTGATGAAACCACCGGGTATCGTATTCCCAGTATTTCAGCCGACCTGGTGACAGTAAGCCATGATCACTATGACCATAATGCGGTGGATTGGGTTTTGGGAGAACCTCGGGTTGTGTCTTCTCCCGGGGAAACCCGCTTCCAAGAGGTGGATATCCTTGGGATTCCGAGTTTTCATGACCAGGAAAAGGGTCGGCTGAGAGGGAGAAATACTATATTTGTAATAAAAGCAGAGGGCTTGACTGTATGCCACCTTGGGGACCTGGGGCACCTGCTGGAACCTGATCAGCTGGAGGCGATAGGCAGGGTGGACGTTCTTCTCATTCCGGTTGGGGGGACCTACACCATAACCGCCGGCGAAGCAGTAAAACTCGTGGCTGCCATGAAACCGCGAGTTACCGTTCCCATGCACTTTAAAGCCCCGCCCTGCACCATTGACGTGGCACCGCTGGAGGATTTTACCCGGCACTATGAGCGGGTGGCCAAACTTCCTTATTTGGAACTATCGAGGGAAGGAATGACTTCACTGCCAGAGGTGGTTGTTCTGGACTATTCTTATATTTGACCGCAGAAGCATGAGGAGCTACAATGCCAAGTGTATTGTTGTTGGGATTATTGAAAGCGAGGGACTTGTTTTGCCAAAATTCATATTTGTTACCGGCGGAGTTGTCTCTTCATTGGGGAAAGGAATTACATCGGCTTCTCTCGGTCGACTGCTTAAGAGTCGGGGATTAAAAGTGGCTCTGCAGAAATTTGATCCCTACATAAATGTGGATCCGGGAACCATGAGTCCCTACCAGCATGGGGAGGTTTTTGTAACTGAGGATGGAGCTGAAACCGATCTGGATGTGGGGCACTATGAGAGATTCATCGATGAGAACATGCCCCGGCATGCCAATGTCACCACGGGCCAGATTTACAAGAGCGTGCTGGATAAAGAAAGACGCGGAGACTACCTGGGGCAGACAGTTCAGGTTATTCCTCACATCACCAATGAGATCAAGGAACGGATAATTCAGATCCAGCGTACCTCGCAGGTGGATGTTGTGATATCTGAGATTGGGGGAACAGTGGGGGATATCGAATCCCTGCCCTTTTTGGAAGCCATACGGCAGCTCAAGAGTGATTTAGGTAAAGAGAATGTACTCTATATTCATGTGACATTGATTCCCTTCATTAAAGCCGCGGGCGAGTTAAAAACTAAACCCAGTCAGCACAGCGTGAAGGAACTGCGCAGTATCGGGATCAATCCCGATATTTTGGTGTGCCGCACCGAAAAAGAACTGTCCCGTGAAATTAAGGCTAAACTGGCGCTCTTCTGCGATGTTGAGGATGATGCGGTTATTCAGTGTATCGATGCCAAATCCATCTACGAGGTCCCTTTGATTCTGGCTGAAGAAGGGTTGGACAACATTGTAATCAGGATGCTGGGACTAAAGTGTAACGATGGTGACCTGAAGGACTGGCGAGAGCTGGTTCACAGGATAAATAATCCCCGGGGGCGGGTAACTATCGGCCTGGTGGGCAAGTATGTGAAGCTGCAGGATGCTTATCTCAGCGTGGCTGAAGCCCTCCACCACGCGGCGATCTACCACCAGGAAATGGTTGAAATCAAGTGGATTTATGCCGAGGATCTGGAAAAGAACGGAACGGAAATGCTGGAGGGCTTGGACGGCATTCTGGTTCCGGGAGGATTCGGGGAACGCGGTATTGAAGGCAAGATAATGGCGGCGGGTTATGCCCGGAAAAACCGGATTCCATACCTGGGGATATGCCTGGGGATGCAGTGTGCGGTTATTGAATTTGCCCGGAATGTCTGTAACATGGCGGGAGCCAACAGTTCCGAATTTGATCCCGATACCCCTTACCCGGTGATAGATCTTATGCCGGAACAGGCCGGAATAGCTGAAAAAGGCGGAACCATGAGATTAGGAAAGTACCCCTGCAGGTTGCTCCGTGGTACGAGAGCCATGGAGGCTTATCAGCAGGAGGAGATTGTGGAAAGACACCGTCACCGCTACGAGCTCAGCAACCAGTATAGAGAACAGCTTGCGGCTGGCGGTATAAAGATCAGCGGTATTTCGCCGGACGATAAGCTGGTGGAAATGATTGAACTGCCGGACCATCCCTGGTTTGTAGCCTGCCAATTCCATCCCGAGTTTAAGTCACGGCCCAACCGACCTCATCCTCTTTTCCGGGATTTCGTCGGAGCCGCTCTGAAAAACAGGAAATAAAACGTGAAGCCAAAGAACAAGACCAGGGGTTCGGCGGCCATTAAACCGAACCCCTGGTTTTTGCCCAAATCCGGTGCCAACCTTGTCGGGTAGTTGCTGTGGTTAAATCAGTTCCACCACGGTAGCACAAGCGGGACCGCCGCCAGCGCAGAGTGAGGCCACCCCATATTTGACGCCCCGTCTTCTCATTTCATGAACCAGGGTAATAATCAGGCGCGCGCCCGTCTGGCCCACCGGATGTCCCAGTGAGATACCGGAGCCGTTGACGTTGATGATGCTTTTATCGATCTGCAATTCACGGTTGCAGGCTATAACCTGAGCGGCAAAGGCTTCGTTTAATTCCCACAGACCGATATCTTCTTTGGTCAGCCCCGCGTACTTCAGGGCCTTTTGCACTGCCGGCACTACCCCGATGCCCATGATCTTGGGATCAACTGCGGCCGAAGCCGTGCTGACGATTTTCGCCAGCGGTTTGAGTCCCAGCTCCGCAGCCTTTTCGCGGTGCGTCAGGATCATGGCTGCACCCGCATCGTTAAGTCCGGAGGCGTTTCCAGCGGTTACCGTCCCATCTTTCTTAAAGACCGGTCTCAATTTCGATAATGTCTCCATACTGGTATCAGCCCGGGGGTGTTCGTCTACCTCAAACATAACGGTTGCCTTTTTGGTTTTTACCTCAACCGGTACGATTTCCTCTTTGAACCTGCCTTCCGCAATGGCAGCGCAGGCACGCTGGTGGCTCATTAACGCCCATTCATCCTGTTCCTCGCGGCTGATGTTATACATCTCCGCCAGGTTTTCGGCGGTAATCCCCATATGATAGTCGTTGAAAGCATCGATAAGTCCGTCATAGAGCAGCTGATCAAGTAATTTGGCATCTCCCATCCTGAGCCCCTGGCGGGCTTTCTGCACCATATAAACACAGTTGCTCATGCTTTCATAACCAACCACCATACCCATATCGAGTTTATTCAGCAGGATCTGTTGGCAAATTATTTCAGTTGCCCGCATCGATGAGGGGCACTGCTGGTTGACAGTGAGGGCTACGGTTTCGACCGGACATCCCATCCCCAGGCACACCTGACGCCCGGTATTGCCTTTATTACCACCCTGGTAAACGTGGCCGGCCGCTACCTCCTCAATCTGATCAGGCTTGATACCGGCTTTTTCAATGGCTGCTTTCCCGGCCGCAATGCCCAGCTCGACAGCGCTGAAACTGCTGAGACTTCCCATATAATCACCAATTGCAGTTCTGACAGCACTTACGATTACAACTTCTCTCATCCTTTTACCTCCTCTGCACGGTATGATCGGGTATAATTGAAACGGGCGAATCATCACCTCCTGCCTGCGGATGCACATATTTCGGGTACGAGGGAAAAGAGCCGTTGACGTTTTCGAGGTCGCATGCGGATGGTTGCTACTGTGGCCATATAAAAAGAGATTTAACATAGTAGCTTATTAGTGCGGCTGTTTCTGGTTATTGGCGACCAGTGTATAGAACTATTCGACTTTTGATGATCATTTCCTGCAACAGCAATTTTACGTTAATGGAATTGTTTTGGCAGGGATCAACCAAGGTATAATAATTCTAAGATTGGGGTCCGGAAGTTTTGAAGGAAAGCGAAGGAAGCTATGATAAGTGTTAGAGTTGTTGAACCGTCACGAACGGATGAATACGATCGGTTTGTATCCGGCCATCCCCAAGGACATATACTCCAGAGCCGGGAATGGGGTGAAGTCAAGCGGAGCATGGGGTGGGTGCCCCTGCCGGTAGCGTTATATGAAGAAGGACACATCAGGGGGGCTATGCTTGTTCTCAAGCGCAGGCTGCCTATCCCCGGAATGAATAAATCAATCTTCTATGCCCCGCGGGGACCGGTAGCAGACATCGATGATCATGACCTGCTGGACCGCCTGTTTGAGGGGGTGCGCAACCTGGCCCGGGCGCACGGGGCGATTTTTCTCAAGATTGATCCGGATATTGAAAGTACCAATGAATCTTTCAGGGACTACCTGATATCCCGGGGCTTCAGGAAAACCTCGACGGCGGAAGGTTTTGAGGGGGTACAGCCCACCTATGTCTTCCGCCTGGATATTACTCCCGATGAGGAGCGGCTCCTGGAACAGATGGCTTCCAAAACCCGATACAATATTCGACTGGCTGGGAGAAAAGGAGTAGTTGTACGCCAGGCTGCCGAAAAGCGGGACCTTGAAGAGTTTTACCGGATACTGAAGGAAACCGCTGAAAGAGACCGGTTTCTCGTCCGTGATTACAGCTATTTCGAGGTGATCTGGGAGCACTTGGTGGAGCAGGGTAAGGCCAGACTGTTTATGGCCGAGTATCAAGACCGGTACATTGCCGGCACCCTGGCCTTTATCCTGGGAGATAAGGCCTGGTACATCTATGGCGCATCCAGTAACGAGCACCGTAACGTAATGCCCAACTACCTCTTGCAGTGGACCATGATCAAGTGGGCCCGGGAAAATGGATGTACCCTGTACGATTTTCGGGGGGTTTCCGGTGACTTATCGGAGGACAACCCCCTTTACGGACTTTATCGCTTTAAAAAGGGGTTTGCCGCCACCTTTACCGAGTTTATCGGAGAGTGGGATCTGGTTTACTCTCCCCTGTTTTACTGGTTATGGACCCGGGTGCTGCCCGTCTACTACAGGACCGTCAGGCGGGTCATACGTTGGAGGAAGAGGCTGAACCATGACTGAATGGCCGACTAATACCGATAAATGGATAGAGGTAGATTTGGATGCAATCGGGCACAACCTGGAGGAGATAAAGCGGATGCTGCAGCCGGGAACCCGGCTTATGGCCGTAGTCAAGGCTAATGCCTACGGGCTGGGGGCAGTACCGGTGGCTCGGGAATTGATAAAGCTCGGGGTGGATCTGTTGGGGGTTACTTTCTTAAGGGAAGCCCTACAGTTAAGGTATAACGAGATAGATGAAGATATTCTGGTTTTTTCACCGCTGCTGCCCGAAGAATACCTGACGGCGATTGAACATAATATAATAGTGTCGGTCGGTTCCGCAAAGGATTTATCCCTGGTGGAAAGAGCCGCGGCCCAGTTGGGCAGGAGAGCGCGGGTTCATATAAAAATTGATACCGGCCTGGGAAGGTTTGGCCTGGAAATAGACGAAGCGGAACCGGTGGTCAAGGAGGCTTATGCCAGTAAAGAAATAGTCCTGGAAGGCATCTATACTCATTTTGCTGCCGGGGTTGATGATGCCTTCACTGTTAAACAGTTTACCAGCTTTCGTTCTTTACTGGACAGCCTTGAAAAGCAGGGCATAAGCATACCCTGGCGGCACTGCTGCAGCAGCAGTTCATTTTTGCGGCACCCATATATGCATCTGGAAATGGTGAGGCTGGGCACCGTTTTGTACGGCCAGTTCCCGGCGGGAAAGGTAATGCCGGAAGTAAAACTGAAAGAATGCTACCGTTTTAAGGCCCGGATATCTGCTGTTCGAGATTTCAAGCGGGGCAGCTATTTGGGTTATTACCGCACCTACCGTCTGCCGCATGACAGCAGGGTAGCCGTAATTCCTGTAGGATTGGTGGATGGCTTTGGGGTTGAAGCCATTCCTAAACCTTCCGGTGTTATTGATTTCTTAAAGATGGGGATCAAACTGTTGGCCTCTTTCCTTAATCTTAACCGTACAGCTTTAACAGCCACTATTAACGGAAAGCCCGCATATATACGCGGGAAGATGTTTATGCAGTTCTGCCTGGTTGAGATTCCTTCCCCGTTGGGGGTCGAACCCGGAGATGTAGTCGAGCTGCCCGTTAAGAGAACCCTGGCATCTCTGGCAGTTCCACGTTTTTACCTGCGAGAGGGGCGGGGCCGAGCCGATGATAATGATGTGCTACCGGTGCCGGAGCCGGGCTTTATCGAATAACCAGACCAGCATATGGTTGCGATCAAATTATTTTACCGCCAGGGAAGGAAATTAAATACAGTTATTGAATCTGTTAGAATAGCACCATTGCTGCTGGAGGGATGGAGGAATGGGGTACAGGGTACTGGTGGTAGACGATCAAAAAGGGGTTCGGCGCCTGTTGGAAGAGCTTTTCAAGAAAGAGGGTTACGAGGTTAATGTGGCGGTTGACGGTCGGGATAGCATCGAGAAGGTAAAGGCCAATACCCCTGATATTGTACTCATGGATATGAAGATGCCCAACATGAATGGTTTGGAGGCATCGGAGGAAATCATTAAGTATGACAGAAATATACCTATCATAATGATGACTGCTTACGGAGAGATGGAGATTGTACAGAAAGCGTTGGAAGTAGGGGTTAAAAAGTATATCACCAAGCCGTTTGACATTATAGACTTAAGGAATCTTGTGCGGGAGGTACTGGAACAAAACACGGTTGAATAAATATGCCGGCGGAACCAGGATTTAATATGATTATAATAAAGCGACCTGGTAAAATAGATTTATGAGCGTCGCACGGGATACCGCATGGGCAATATACTGTCAGGGTGAGGATGCTCGGAGTGAGGGCCGGCATTGACAAATGTTGGGCGACCGGGGTTGAAAAGGGAGGATAAAAATGGCATTAGTACCGATGACAGAACTATTGGCTAAAGCTGAGGCAGGAAGATACGCAGTCGGAGCTTTCAACGCCAACAATATGGAAATAGTTCAGGCTATTGCTATAGCCGCTGAAAGAGAACAGGCTCCGGTTATAATGCAGGCCAGCCAGGGGGCAATTAAGTACGCCGGTTTGGATTACATAATAGGCATGGTAAAAATAGCTGCCGAAAGTACGCGGGTTCCTGTTGCCCTGCACCTGGACCACGGAACCAGTTTTGAACAGGTAGTCAGGTGTATCCGGGGGGGCTTCAGTTCGGTTATGTACGACGGATCGCAATTCCCCCTGGAAGAGAATATTTTCATGACCAAAAAGGTAATCGAAATCGCCCGGCCCATCAATGTATCGGTGGAAGCGGAACTGGGCAAGATCGGGGGTACGGAAGATGATATCAGTGTCAAAGAAAGCCTTCTTACCGACCCCTATGAAGCCGAGGTTTTTGTTAGAGAAACCGGAGTCGATGCCCTGGCGGTAGCGATAGGCACCGCTCACGGACAGTATAAAGGCGAGCCCGAACTGGATTTTGATCGTCTGAAAAAGATCCGGGAATTGGTTAGTATACCTATTGTTCTGCACGGGTCTTCCGGGGTGCCTGATGAGTCGATTACTAAAGCCATCAGCCTGGGGGTGCGAAAGGTCAATATTGACACCAATATTCGAGAGGCCTTTGTTGCCCGGTTAAGACAGGAGATGGAAAAAAATCCTGCCGAAATAGATCCGCGCAAGCTATTGGGACCGGCTAGGGATGCAGCGGTTGAGCTTATTCGTGAGAAGATAAGACTGTTTGGCAGTTCTGGAAAGGCTTAGCCGCAAGCGGGAGTAAGCCTGGGGTCACTCCGCTGGACATGGTTGTCTGCTTAACATACCTTTATCAACGGTACCTGTTTATTAAACATATGTTCCGATTATTACAAGACCATTAAAACATGCAACAGGGGGATATGGGGATATTATGAAGATATTCATTGACTCGGCCAACATCGAAGAGATTCGTGAAATCAACGATCTGGGATTTTTGGCCGGGGTTACGACCAATCCCACCCTGGTAGCCAGGGAGAAGGGCGATTTTCACCAGATGGTGCAGCAGATCTGTGACATAGTTGACGGCCCGGTTAATGCTGAACCCCTGGGGGTGACTTTCAGTGAATTGATTAACGAGGGCCAGGCATTAGCCGGCCTCCATCCCAATATCGTAGTAAAGATACCGCTATGCGAAGACGGTTTGAGAGCTATGAGATACCTTTCCCGGAGGGGAATCAAGACCAATGCCACCCTGGTGTTCTCTGCCAATCAAGCCCTGCTGGCGGCCAGAGCCGGAGCCGACTATGTCAGTCCTTTTGTGGGGAGGATTGATGATACCGGAAACGATGGCCTCCAGGTTTTGGCAGATATAGTGAACATCTTGGACCAGTATGCAGTCGATACGGAGATTATCGCCGCCAGCATCAGGCACCCCATGCACGTTACGGAAGCAGCAAAAATTGGGGCCCATATTGCCACCATACCTTATAAGGTGATTAAAGCCATGATAAGGCATCCCTTGACCGATGTGGGAATAGAAAAGTTTGTGGAGGATGGAAAGAAGCTACAGGGTAAGATTTGATAGGAGTGTTTTTGGTGGAGAGGGAATTGGCACTGGAATTGGCTCGAGTTACCGAAGCAGCTGCACTGGCTGCAGCCCGCTGGATGGGCCGCGGGGACAAGGAAGCCGCAGATGATGCCGCGGTTACCGCCATGCGCGTTATGTTTGACACGGTTCAGTTTGATGGAATTGTAGTTATCGGAGAAGGGGAGATGGATGAAGCCCCCATGCTCTACATCGGAGAAAAAGTAGGCATGGGAGTGCCTCCGCTGGTGGATGTGGCGGTTGATCCCCTGGAGGGGACCAATATTGTGGCCAAAGGCGCAACCGGAGCACTGGCTGTTTTAGCCGTGGCTCCCCGGGGTGCCCTGCTGCACGCTCCGGATATGTATATGGAGAAGATTGCCGTCGGTCCTCGGTGCAAAGGCAGAGTAAGCCTTGAGGCGCCGGTCAGGGAGAACCTTCACGAAGTGGCCAAGGCGTTGGAAAAGTCCATCCGTGAAGTGACCGTGGTCATTCTGGACCGGCCCCGGCATCAGCAATTGATAGAAGAAGTCCGGAGTACAGGCTGCCGGATCAAGCTTATAACTGACGGGGACGTATCTCCGGCCGTGGCTGCTGCTTACGAGGATTCAGGTGTTGACATTTTGCTGGGGATTGGAGGCGCACCGGAGGGAGTTATATCGGCGGCGGCTCTGCGCTGTATGGGGGGAGATTTTCAGGGGAGACTCTGGCCTGAGTATGAAAGTGAGATTCAGCGTGCACAATCCATGGGCATAAACGACATCAACCAGATATTAACCATCGATGATCTGATTAAATCGGAAGATGTTTTCTTTTCCGCTACCGGGATAACCGATGGAGACCTTCTACGGGGGGTCAGGTATTTTTCGGGTAGAGCAGTAACTCATACCCTGGTGATGAGAGGCCTTTCAGGAACGATAAGGTATATTCAGGCCACCCACCATCTTGATAAAAAGCCTCTTTTCAAGGATAATAAGATAAGGATTCGAATGTAAAATCAAATGATGGCAAAGGAGAAGTCAGTCAGCGAAGAAACACCACTTATTCCTGCAGCGGAAATCCTGCAGGATTTCCGCCTTGATTCTCATGTACAGTCTTATTTCCGGCCTATGGTTTCGGCATACCTTTACGGTGAGCCCTCTTGCCTATGTAACCTGTACCAGTATAGTAGGGAGTATTGTTGGTGAGAATCTATTCTGAGTTACCACGATCCTGTCTAAATCTATTGGAGCCGATTATGCGATAACCTCATTCTGTAATTGCCCCAGATGAAAGGAATTGGATAATCAGGGTGTTCTTTTTGCATCAGATACCAAAACTGATATCATCTCCTGTCCACGAAGGTATTGATGCGTAACCGTCGACTCTGGATATTATTGCTGTACCGCAGATGGCAGCATAAATATAAGGCTTGAGTAATAACCGCTTGCCCAAGAGAGGAGGAAACTTGCTTGAATCTTGCAGACTTAGAGAACAAAACCATGGTGGAGCTGTACCAGATTGCCAAGGACTTAAACCTGGTCGGTTTTTACAAGCTCCGCAAAAAAGAACTGGTTTTCGAAATCATGAAAGCCCTTACCCACTCCAACGAACTGTTGTCAGCATCGGGGATTCTTGAGGTATTGCCTGACGGCTACGGATTTCTGAGGCCCTTTGCCTATGTTCCCAGCCAGGACGACATTTATGTTTCACCTTCCCAGATCCGTAAGTTTGACTTGAAAACGGGAGACAAGGTTGCCGGTCAGGTGAGACCGCCCAAGGATAATGAACGTTTTTTTGCCTTGCTCAAAGTGGAATCGGTTAACGGTTTTCCACCGGACGAAGCTTCGAAACGGATTTATTTTGATGCCCTGACCCCCCTGCATCCCAACGAGAGGTTTCGCCTGGAGACAGTATCCAGCGAGCTGGGCACCCGTATGATCGATCTGGTTTGCCCGGTGGGCAAAGGCCAGCGGGGCCTTATTGTTGCACCGCCCAAGGCCGGGAAGACGGTTCTGCTGCAGAAGATTGCCAATGCCATTACCAAGAACCATCCCGAGGTGGAATTGATGATCCTGCTCATTGATGAGCGTCCGGAAGAGGTAACTGATATGCAGCGGTCGGTTAATGCCGAGGTTACCGGTTCCACCTTTGATGAACCGCCGGAAAACCACGTCAAGGTCGCGGATATGGTTCTGGAGAGGGCCAAGCGGTTGGTGGAACATAAACAGGATGTGGTCATACTGCTGGACAGCCTCACCCGACTGGCCCGGGCTCACAACCTGGTGGTGCCCCAGAGCGGCAGAACCTTATCCGGGGGTCTGGATCCCGCAGCCCTCCATAAACCCAAAAGGTTTTTCGGAGCTGCGCGCAACATTGAAGAAGGGGGAAGCCTGACTATTCTGGCCACCGCCCTGGTAGAAACCGGCTCCCGGATGGATGAAGTAATATTTGAGGAATTCAAGGGAACCGGCAACTGGGAATTAGTGTTGGATCGCCGTCTGTCCGAGAGAAGGATCTTCCCGGCGATAGATCTTAAACGTTCCGGCACCAGAAAGGAAGAACTGCTGATGACTAAAGAGGAATTGGAGCTGAACTGGAACCTGCGCCGGATGTTTGCCAACTATCAGACGGTAGAGACTATGGAAGTTATGACCGAGACCCTTCGCAAGACCAAGTCAAACGGGGACCTGCTTCGGGTGGCGCCTATTGTATTTTCTGAGAAATGATCCAAAGAAAAGCGAATATAAGGAACCATCCTTGGCAAAAATAGGGGTAATTGACCCTAATTTTGTTGAAGGTGGTTATAATGGCAAAAAGAACCATATTGCTGGTAACGCTGGCAGCGTTTGTTCTGACAATCTGTCCATCATCGGTAATCGCGGGATGGTCGGAGGACAGTTTTGCGCCCAGCACGCTATCAGTTACCAGCGATAGCCTGGTTAGAAGGTACCTGGTGCAAAAAGGTGACACGGTATCGGAGATAGCCCGTTCTATGGGTTTGGATGCCAGCATTATCATGGCCATGAACAACCTGGAAGCCGGCAGCGTCATTCAGGAGGGACAGTATCTGGATATACCGGGAGACCGGCAGAGGCTGCACCGGGTAAAGGCCGGAGAATGCATGTGGGAAATTGCACGGATGTACCAGGTCAGCCTCAATCAGCTCATTGCGGCCAATACCCAGATCAAGGATCCCTCGTTGTTGCGAGTAGGAGAAATGATAAAGATACCTTCTCATTCCGGCCTGACTGCTGCAGCTATGGCTCAACCCTCTCGAGGTTTTCGTGGTCTCTTTGCCTGGCCGGTATTTGGAAAGATCACCTCTGGATACGGTTGGAGGAAGAGTGAATTTCATCATGGCTTGGATATTGCCTGTCCGGTTGGAACCCCTATCCGAGCCGCCCAGGCCGGTGTGGTGGTCTTTTCCGGCACCAAATCGGTTTACGGCAAGACGGTAATCATCCGGCATACAAACGGCATGGAGACCCTGTATGCCCATAACTCAAAGAACATGGTAAAAGTGGGGCAGCAGGTGAAAAAGGGGCAGGTTATTGCCCTGGTCGGAGTAACCGGACGTACTACCGGACCGCACCTGCATTTCCAGGTAAACTACAACGGGGGAACGCTGAACCCCAGTGAATACTTGAGGTGATTCCCCTCGTATGGCTGGGCAGGTCCCCGCGGTTTTCCCGACCAGGGGACTTGTTGTATTATAGAGCCATAGCATCGCCAACAGAAATACCCCCACCGTGAAGGTGCATATACTGCATGGTTTTACCCCTTAGGTTCGAAAATGAGACCGGCCATGGGTCTTTATGGGGAAGAAGCAAGAGGGCTTATGAGGAACGGGCTCCGGTGCTTCTGCGGTTGGTACCTGATGATGTCCATAGGCGGGAGGTTAAAAGGACCGGAGCAGCGGGGGAGGATTAAATGTTTAGTACTCTGTATTCAGACCGGAACGGCAGGATATGGGAGGACAAGCACCTGGCGTTCCTGGGACGTAGTGGGCAGCAGTGGGTTGAAGCGGAAGAGGAAGATCTGATAACCTTGCCTGCAGGTTGTTCTTTAGTTATGGTTCCCGGTCATTATCCGGTTGGGATAGACATTGATGATAAGGTCAACTGCCGTGAAAAGACCCCACAGGGCGTCCCGGCAGTTGCTTTGGCCTGCCTCCTGCCCCAGGGGTTTACCAGGACTCTCCTGCCGGCCACCGTTGCTCCCCGGGGCGCGGCGGAGATCCCGATTCTTGGCTACACGGCGGTGGCGGGGATGAAAAACCAAGTGATGGCGGCTGCGATACCCACCGATGAACACCGCAAATGGCACCCTGAGCGTTATAACACCCCGGATTTGGAGCAGATGGTTGAGTCCCGGCTGGGACAGTTTCCCCGAAACCGGATCCTGCGCCAGTTAGCGCACTGCAGTTTGCATTATTCATGTTTTACGGCCCAGAATATATTTTACCGGCGATGGGAGGGCGGAATACCTACTACCTCCCGCTGCAATGCCCGCTGCCTGGGGTGTATCTCGCGCGGACATACCTCAGTCCCCTCACCTCAGGAAAGGTTGGGCTTTAGACCGACCGCGGAAGAGATTGTCGAGGTGGCTTGCTACCACCTGGAAATGGCTCCGGAAGCGATAATCAGCTTTGGCCAGGGGTGCGAGGGTGAACCGGCACTTAATGCGGATCTGATTGCTTCGGCAATAGAAATCGTGAGAGGGATTACTGACCGGGGTTGTATCAATATCAACACCAATGCAGGCTGCACCGCCGGGATAAAAAAGCTGGTGGACGCCGGGTTGGATGCTATCCGGGTGACCCTCCTGTCAGCCCGGGAAGAAGATTATTTGGCCTATCATCAACCGACAGGGTACCGTTTCCGTGACGTTGAGCGCTCCATATCCTATGCGCAGGATAAAGGGGTTTATACATCTCTCAATCTCCTTACCATCCCTGGTTTTACCGACTCGGAAGAACAGGTGGAGGCGGTGGCTCGACTGGTTCACAATACTGGAATACATATGATCCAGTTACGGAACCTCAATATCGACCCGGACTTATTCTTTGACCGGATACCCCTACGATCAACAGCCCTGGGGGTTCGGCGGATGATAGACGTCTTTCAGCAGGAGGGAATCCGGGTGGCCTCGTATACCCACCCCGCCCGCCGGGGAAAAGGCCTGAACGACAGCACGACCGCCTGAAGGTGGCGGGGGCTGTGTCTTGACCATATCCGATATTAGAGCGGGACAATATGACTCCTGATGAATTTGATCATCATGACATATTCACCATATTTGTAGTAGGATAATAGGGTGACATTAACAAAGAGCTGTATACCGGACCTGTTCATAATTATTGTATTTTGAGTGGCGAATTGATATAATAATCCTCGCGGTAATTAGAGGATAGGAAGAGGTGAGAACCGTGAAAGAGAATATACATCCCCCATACTTTCGGACTACGGTGACCTGTGCATGCGGCAACAGCTTTGAAACCGGGTCTACCAAGGAGAATCTCAAGGTTGAGGTCTGTTCAAAGTGTCACCCGTTTTATACCGGAAGCAGGTCGAGAATAGTAGACAAAGGCGGTAGGGTGGAAACATTCAAGAGAAAGTACGGGTTGAAATAAAAATAGCAGAGTTAACTCTGCTATTTTTCTTAGGAGAAAAAAGATGGGGTCTAATTTCCAGTATGGCGGCCAGGCCGTTATCGAGGGAGTATTGATGAGAGGCCCTAATTCAGTAGCGGTGGCGGTGCGCAAGCCGGATGGGGAAATCGTGGTTGAGACTCAGCCCCAGGATCTCCTGTGGAAAAAAAACAGATTCCTGGGTTTGCCGTTTATACGCGGCACGGTGGTGCTTATCGACTCGCTGATAATCGGGTTAAGGGGTCTGAACAGATCGGCAGTTCTGGCGGAAGAAGAAGAACCGCTTACCGATGCCGAGATATTATGGACCGGTATCATAGCTGCGGTGCTGGCGGTAGTATTATTTCTGGTTTTGCCCACCGGGGTTGTTCATTACACCCGAGATATGATCGGCGGGGTTTGGGCACAAAACCTGGTTGAGGGCATACTACGTATTCTTGTATTCCTCGGCTATGTAATAGCCATATCCCGTATTGAGGAGATAAAGAGGGTATTCATGTATCACGGGGCTGAGCACAAAGCCATTCACACCCTGGAAGCAGGATACCCGCTCAGTGTAGAAAATGCCAGGGATCAATCCATTCTGCATCCGCGCTGTGGAACGAGTTTTTTGCTGCTGGTTATGGTCCTGACCATTATTGTATTTGCGGCGCTGGGGGAGGGTTCACTCTGGTGGCGGGTTCTGTCACGGTTGGCGGTATTCCCGGTGGTTGCAGGCCTCGGCTATGAATTAATTAAATTGACCAGCCGCTATGCGGACCGGAGATGGGCAACATGCCTGATGACACCGGGTCTGTGGTTACAGAAACTTACTACAGGAGAGCCTGACGAAGCGCAGATGGAAGTGGCCTTGCAGGCCTTAAAGGCAGTAGTTCCTACTACCGACTAGTGATGGACGAGGGATGAAAGCTATGCTTGATAAACTAAAGAGTCTAGAAGAAAAGTATCTAGAGCTTTCCGAGATGCTGTCGCAGCCGGATACAGTATCAGATCTTTCCAGGTATCAGAAACTCAGCAAGGCATTGTCTGATCTGACTGATATAGTCAACGCCTACCGCGACTACAAAGAGGTCCTGCATAACATCGAGGAAGCGGAGAGTCTTCTACGAGAGAACCTCGAGTCGGATTTCCGGGAGTTGGTGGAGCAGGAGCTTGATGAAAACCGGGAGCGGAAAGCAGACCTGGAAAGAATGCTTCAGATGCTGCTTCTGCCGAAGGATCCCAACGATGACAAGAACGTTATCATGGAGATCCGAGCCGGGACTGGAGGTGAAGAGGCGGCTTTATTTGCGGCCACCCTTTTCAGGATGTATTCCCGGTATGCAGAAAGGCAGGGCTGGAAAACGGATATAATGGATGTCAGTTATTCCGATCTTAATGGGTTTAAGGAAATCATTTTTGTGATTGAAGGCAAGGGTGCCTACAGCCGGCTCAAGTATGAATCCGGGGTCCACCGGGTCCAGAGGATACCGGTAACTGAGTCCGGGGGAAGGATCCACACCTCGGCGGCTACGGTTGCAGTCCTGCCGGAGGCCGAAGAGGTTGAGTTGGAAATCAACCCCAACGATCTGCGCATAGATCTTTATTGTTCCAGTGGACCGGGAGGACAGTCAGTAAATACAACCCAATCCGCGGTACGTATAACTCATATTCCTAGCGGGTTGGTAGTAACCTGTCAGGATGAGAAGTCGCAGCACAAAAATAAAGACAAGGCTATGCGGGTCCTCCGAGCCCGCCTCTTGGAGATGACCAAGGCGGAAAAGGAGGCGGAGATCGCAGATACCCGCAGGGGTATGGTTGGAACCGGAGACCGCAGTGAGAGAATCAGGACCTACAACTACCCCCAGGGCAGGGTTACCGATCACCGCGCCGGACTGACCCTACACAAACTGGACGCCGTGCTGGAAGGGGATCTGGACGAGATCATCAACGCCTTGGTCACTCAGGACCAGACTGAGAAACTGAAACAGGTGGATCAAGATTGAGCAGGGAATGGACGGTACAGGATCTTCTGAGCTGGACGAAAAGTCACTTTGAGGGCCTGGGAATCGCAGAACCTCGACTTGAAGCCGAGGTTCTTTTGGCTCATGCTTTAAGTCTCGACCGTCTGGGGCTCTATATCCAGCATGACCGACCGGCCAACCAGGAGGAACGGGCGTCTTTCAGAGAAATGGTCAGGAGAAGGGTTAAGGGAGAACCGACTGCTTATATTACCGGTCAGAAGGAGTTCATGTCGCTGCCGTTTCGGGTCGACCGGCGGGTACTGATTCCCCGCCCGGATACTGAGATTCTGGTGGAAGAGAGTATACGTCTGTTAAGAGGGTATAAAGGAGAGGTAAAGGTTCTGGATGTTGGAACCGGAAGTGGGGCCATAGCCATCAGCATAGCCAAGTATGTTCCTCAGGCCCTGGTTTACGGGGTGGACATAAGTGAAGAAGCGCTCGAGGTGGCAAAGGCCAATGCTGTTCTGAACGGGGTCGCAAACCGGGTATTCTTCTATCACAGCGACCTTTTGGATTCAGTAACCTCCGGTACGTTCCAGTTGATTGCCGCCAACCTGCCCTATATACCTTCAGAAAAAATGAAAGATCTGCCCCCGGAAGTCCGCGAATATGAGCCGCGGGAAGCTCTTGATGGGGGGGCTGAAGGTCTGACCGTTTACAAGAGACTGCTTCCCCAGGCCTGGCAGCATCTGAGTGTACCCGGTTTCCTGCTGCTGGAGGTGGGGGATGCCGGCCAAGCCGAGGAACTCAATCGGTATGCCGGTGAGGCTTGGTCGGGTTATTATGTTTTAACGGATCTGGGTCAAAGGGAGCGGGTCCTGGTCCTGAAGAGAGGATAACGAGATGCAGACCGTACACCTCAAGGTTGATCCTGACAACCCCAATCCCAGGATTATCGAAATTGCTGCGGCTCTGATCCGGGAAGGTGAAACGGTGGCCTTCCCCACGGAGACCGTGTACGGGGTAGGAGCCAACGGGTTGGATGAGAAAGCGGTACAAAGAGTATTCAAGGCCAAGCGTCGCCCCCTGAACAATCCCTTGTTGATGCATGTAATGAGTTGGGAACAGGCCTCATCACTGGTGACCGGCATTTATGAGGAGGTTCTGCTGCTTATAAACAGGTTCTGGCCGGGACCGCTTACTCTGGTGGCCCGGGCAAACGACCTGGTGCCGCCTCTGGTGACCGCAGGGCTGTCGACGGTGGGCTTGAGGATGCCGGACCACCGGGTGGCCCTTGATCTCATCAAGGCGGCCGGAGTACCGGTAGCAGCTACCAGTGCCAATCTTTCCGGACGCCCCAGTTCAACTTCCGCCCGCCATGTAATGAAGGATCTCAACGGTCGGATAGCGGGCATTTTGAATGCCGGGACTACCGGTTGGGGGATTGAATCAACCATACTGGATGTTACCCGTACCCCCTTTACCATCCTGCGACCAGGCGCAATCTCCCGGGAACGCTTGGAAGAGGTGCTCCCCGGCCTGATCGAGGCCGTGAGGCCGCAGCCGGAAGGAGGAGGCCGAATGCGAGCCGCCCACTATCGACCTGACGCCCAGGTCATACCCGTTAAACCGGGGGACAATCTGGCTGAGTTAGCCCAGGCTCAAGCTGCCAAGGGGAAGCGGGTTGGTGTCGTTGTCGCTACTCATCGGGAACTGCCCACCCTAACCGATCTGGTAGTGGTAATCAATGGTGGCTCTGCTGAATACGGCCGCCGCCTTTACGAAATCTTCCGGATGGCCGACAGTAGAAGGATTGAATACCTGTTTATGGAAATCCCCGAAGAAAAGGGATTGGGTGCGGCGGTTGCTGATCGCATATATGAAGCCGCGCGTCGGTGAGAACACAACCCAGGCACCGATTCTCAAGCAGCAAGAGGTCAAAGATGCCTGATACCGGGCAGGAATAATATATATAGAATCAGGTTAGACTGGAATATTTATTAAAGCGTTTAGTCCTGATAGTGCGCACGTCGGTCCAAAATACGTGAAGGGAGTAATCCGGAATTTGAACAGCATGATAGAGGTTTTTGCCGTTGCGGTAGCGCTGGGACTTGATGCCTTTTCGGTTGCACTGGGGTTGGGATTGTCAGGCGTTTCCCGTTATTACCGGACGCGGTTTATTGGCACAGTGGCTTTGCTCCATGTGGCCATGCCCCTTCTGGGACTGTACTTGGGACTAGCCGCGGGTAGTTTTATGGGGAAATGGGCTGCTATTGCCGGAGCCATAGTTTTAGCTTATATTGGTTTTCAGATGATAAGAGAGGGCCTGCAGAGCTATCAAACCACAGCCAGGTTTTCCGAGGCCCGTAAAAAGCTGTTTAATAATAAAGAACCGGAGACCAGCCTGGGGGGGTGGTCATCAGTTCTGGTTCTAGGGTTGTCAGTCAGTGTTGACGCCCTGGCTGTCGGGTTCGGTCTGGGTACCGCCAGGGTTCCTGTACTCTACACGGTAGTGACGACTGGAATCGTAGCCGGAGTCATGACGGGCCTGGGCTGGCTGGGTGGCAAATACTTCAGCGATCTGGTGGGGAAGAGAGCACAGGCGGCAGGAGGGATACTCCTGTTCCTGATGGCGATTAAAATGCTTCTGTAGGGGGGGTGCTCATGAAGAGGCTTGTATTTATCTGTTCCGGCAACACCTGTAGGAGTCCAATGGCCAAGGGCCTTTTGATAAAACACCTGGAAGAACGAAATCCTGAGTTAAGGGATAAAATTGAGGTGGTAACTGCAGGCACCTATCCCCATCCGGGGGATACGGCCTCACCCGGTGCCAGGGAGGCCATGGAGGAGGTTGGGATTGATATTTCCAATCATCGAGCCCAGCCGGTGACCGAAGAGATGCTGGCAGCGGCTGATCTGATTCTCACCATGACCAGGGCCCACCGTGATTACCTTACCCGGATATATGGGGAAGACAACCGGATACACTCCCTTTATGAGTTCCTGGGACAGGATGGGGATGTTCTCGATCCCTACGGGGGAGATTCGGATACATATCGTGCCTGCAGGGACGAACTCCGGCAATTGATGGAAATGCTGGTGGAAAAGCTGGAAAATGAATTATTATATTAGAATACGGGTGAAGTGAAAAACCAGTCCCATAACCCGAAACCGGAGGATGCCCCGGAACTTAACGAATCGCTCGGTTAAAAGGACTGGTACCGGTAGTTGTTGAGAGCTATGAGGTGGTAGGATGCGTTTGTTGATTGGAAGCGATCATGCCGGATATGCCCTTAAAGAGCACCTGAAAACAGTTATGGCCGCCTGGGGTCACCAGGTAGATGATGCAGGCTGTTACGGCGAAGAACCGGTTGACTACCCTGATATCGCGGAAAAGGTGGTTTTGGGCATAAAGGGCGGACAGGCTGATCTGGGACTCCTTGTTTGCGGCACCGGTCAGGGTATGGCCATGGTTGCCAACAAGGTCCCCGGGATAAGGGCGGCCGTATGCAATGACGAATTTTCAGCCCGGGCGGCCCGTGAACACAACGATGCCAACGTATTGACACTGGGTGCGCGGGTGGTTGGTTCCGGAGTGGCCGCGTCAATCGTCAAAGGTTTTCTGGAATCAACTTATGCCGGGGGGCGTCACCAGCGACGCCTGGATCTGATTAAGGCCATCGAGAGTAAATATCTGAAACAGGGGGAGAAGTGAGTGGACTATATTAATAAGTATGTGCTGCCGGTGGACCCAGAGGTTGCCCGGGCTATTAACCAGGAAGAGGAGCGGCAGTCCCGTAAGCTGGAACTGATCGCCTCGGAGAACTTTGTTTCCCGTGCCGTGATGGCGGCTCAGGGCGGGGTTATGACCAACAAGTACGCCGAAGGTTATCCTGGCAAGCGTTATTACGGCGGGTGCGAGTATGTTGACGTAGTCGAGGAACTGGCCCGGGAAAGGGCCAAGCAGGTCTTTGGGGCTGCTCATGCCAATGTTCAGCCGCACTCAGGGGCCCAGGCGAACACTGCAGTGTATTTTGCCGCGTTGAAGCCCGGAGATACAATAATGGGAATGAATTTAGCCCATGGGGGGCACCTGACTCATGGCAGCCCGATTAACATATCAGGAACCTACTTCAACATTGTCAGCTACGGCGTGGATGCCGAGAAGGAGACTATTGACTACCAGCAGGTAATGGAGATCGCTCATCAAGCCAAACCGAAAATGATCGTGGTTGGGGCCAGCGCCTACCCGCGTACCATTGATTATAAGGCTTTCAAGGTGATTGCGGATTCGGTTTCGGCCCTGCTGATGGTGGATATGGCACATATAGCCGGATTGATAGCAGCCGGGCTGCATCCCAGCCCGGTTCCCTATGCCGACTTCGTGACTACTACCACGCATAAGACCTTAAGAGGCCCCCGGGGGGGAATGATATTATGTAATGAGGAATGGGCAGCCAGAATCGACAGAGCTGTTTTCCCGGGTATCCAGGGGGGACCTTTGATGCATGTGATCGCCGCCAAGGCGGTCTGCTTAAAAGAGGCCATGACCGATGAGTTTTTGGTCTATCAGAAAAGAGTGGTCGAGAATGCAGCGGTACTGGCGGATGAACTTACAAAGCATGGTTTCCGGCTGGTTTCCGGAGGTACGGATACTCACCTGATGCTGGTTGACGTCCGCAAACAGGGATTGAACGGCAAACAGGCCGAGCAGTTGCTGGAAGAGGTAAATATAACCGTTAATAAGAACGCTATTCCTTTTGATCCCGAGAAGCCGACCATAACCAGCGGGATCAGGATTGGAACCCCCGCTGTTACCTCCAGGGGGCTGCAAGCCGAAGACATGGTGGAGATGGCGCAGGCCATTTCCTGGGCCTTGAATGAGCGGGATGAATCAAGCAAGACCAAGGCCAGAGCCATCGTTGACAGGCTCTGCAGTAAATACCCCTTGTACGGCGACTAGTAGAGGAACCTGAGATTTGTTGACTGGTGGAGCAAGACCTAGAGGGCGTTACATGGACAGAAGTGGCGACACCGGGCTTGCTCTTTTTTATTTGGTAAGGACGGGAGGTAATGAGATGTCACAGGAAAGGCCTTCATGGGATGAGTACTTTTCCCAACTGGCCCGGATGGTAGCCAGCCGTTCTACCTGCATACGGCGCAAAGTAGGTGCTCTGCTGGTCAAAGAAGAACGGATTGTTGCTACCGGTTATAATGGTGCTCCGCAGGGAATTGCACACTGTCTCGACGTTGGTTGTCTGAGGGAGGAAAAGGGAATCCCTTCCGGTTATCGTTACGAGTTATGCCGGGGAGTTCATGCTGAACAGAACGCCATTATTAACGCAGCCCGATACGGGGTATCTACTATTGATTCTGTTCTCTATTGCACCCACCAGCCCTGCATGTTATGTTCGCGTATGCTGGTTAATGCAGGGGTAATAAGGGTTGTCCACCAGGGTGATTTTAATGATGAGTTCGCGATCAGGATTCTTAAGGAAGCAGGAATTGAAGTTACAGAAATTCGGGTTTAAGGGAGGAGAAACGGTATGAGAACCAAGACCATCAGCCTTCCCCGATTAAACCGATTAACGCCTACCTTGGAATCTACAGCATTAAAACTGATGGAGGAAGCCGGCGAACTGGCTGAGGCTATCGGCAAGCTCCGAGGCTTAAGCGGGGAAGCGTTTCAGGTCGACGAGGAGGAGACGGTTGCCATTATTATGAGTGAATTGCTGGATGTGGCCCAGACTGCAGTATCGATGATGTTTGTGCTGGAAGAAAACTATCAGGTTGACATTGAAGAAGCAGTAGAGAAACATATCAATAAACTGTGCCGCAAGGGCTATTTAGTAAAATATGTAAAGTAGCAGCCGGGGAGAGGAGTCTTATTAATGGGCAGAGAACATAAGAGTCTGTGTTTGAGCGATCTTTGTGTAACAGAACCCGGCAAAGTTCAGACTATTCAAAACATGAAAAAAAGAGGAATTTGCCGTGGAGTAGAGAAATCAAATTTGGGTCAATAATGACTCATGAAGGAAAAAAGGGGAAATATGGAAAAGAAGAGCGGTAATTGGGTCAAGTCTTTGGGTAATGCTGTATCCATGGCTGCCAGCTTCGCGGCTGCGGTCGCGCTGGGTTACTTTGTCGGCAGTTATCTGGATTCGCGCCTGGGGACTGAACCCTACCTGATGCTGATCCTGTTACTGCTGGGAGTGGCGACCGGTCTTAAAATAATGTATGAGCAGGCATTCGGAAAAAGAAACGACAAGAGCTTCGGGGAAGAGAAGATGGAATCACAGAAGTACCGGCCCAGCAAAGAGATAATTGCCGCGCTGGACGAGGCCAAAAAAAGGCTGGCAGAGCTGGACAAATCCGAGCCTGAATCTAGAGACTAATATAACCAAGAGGATGCTGCAGGATGTATAATATGACAGTGTTCATAGGGGTAGCGGTTGGTCTGGTATTATCCGGTCTGTCAGTCTGGTTAAACCTAAAGACATTGAAAATAGCCGGGGAAATGCCGCCCCGGGAAGGTGCCAAACAGATTATTATCAGGTATATGGCTAGAATTGCGGCACTAACCGTATTTTTGGGGTTGCTTACCTGGCTGGCAGGATTATATATAATAATTGGAATTTTAAGCGGTATGGTCCTCGGTAGTATAGTCTTTCTGGTCGTAAGTCGGGGCAATCGGACATTTATTGAACGTTTGGTTAACGGACCTGGAGGACGGTACTGAGTCGTTATATCAAATTCTAAAAGGAAAGGGGGGGAAGTAGTGATATTTGCGTTAGAACTGCCAATATATGATCCACTGTTTACAATAGCGGATAAGCTGCCAGTGCCAGATCTGATTGTTACCGAATGGGCCATTATACTAATCATTGGACTATTTGCATATTTTTCCACCCGCAAAATGGAAAGGGTCCCCCGGGGCTTACAAAATGCCTTTGAAATGATAGTTCAATGGACTTTTGATTTCTTTGGGCAGCTGCTGGGTGAATCGGTAGCCAAGAAATGGACGCCATTATTGTCGACCTTTTTCTTGTTTATACTGGTATCAAACTACAGTGGTCTGATCCCTGGGGCAGCTACTATTGATGGTTTTAAAGCGCCTACCAGCGACTGGAACGTAACAGCCACTTTAGCGATTATTGTGTTCTTTACGGTGCAGGTAGCCGGGTTCAGAGAGCACAAGCTTGGTTATTTTGGAAACTTTATCAAGCCAACGCCATTGATGCTGCCGTTGAACCTTCTTGAAGAGGTAGTTCGTCCGCTGTCTCTGACACTCCGTCTATTTGGTAATGTTTTTGGAGAAGAAATGATAGTTGGCATGCTACTGATGATGGTTCCGTTCCTGATACCGATGCCTTTGATGGCCTTAGGGCTGTTGACAGGGGCAATCCAGGCGATTGTGTTTACCATCCTGTCATCGAGTTATATTGCAGGAGCTACCGGAGAAGGTCACTAAACTTACCATGTTATGGGTCATTTTTCATATCAGTGAAGAAATGAAATGCAACATTCACTGAAGCAGGAAAGGAGGGAAATTGTAATGGAAGGGATGTTTGCAATTGGTGCCGGCATTGCTGTAGCCGTAGGAGCTTTGGGCGGTGGTATCGGCATGGGCAGCCTTGGAGGAAAAGCTATGGAAAGTATCGCCCGGCAGCCCGAAGTCGCGGATCAGGTTAGAACTCTGCTGTTTATCACCCTGGCTTTTATTGAAACCCTGACTATTTACGGCCTGCTTATCGCATTTATGCTGGTTGGCAAAATTGGATAATATTGGAGAAAATTGGGAGTCTAACGCATAGTTTGGGCGATGAGAGGACAATCGTTGGGGAAAGACTCATCGCCCACAAAACTATTTTTTCCGTAATGAATGGAGGTAGACATGCCTGTGAGAAGTAGAAAATGGTTAGCCCTGGCGGTTCTACTCCTGAGTATGCTTATCGTGATGGGACTGGCAACCTCCTGTTTGGCGTCAGAGGAAGGAGTACCACCTTTCCCTGATATAGCGAAGATAGGGTGGACCGCAGTTAACTTTTTTCTGTTGCTAGCCATACTATATAAATTTGGATTCAATCCTGTGAGCAATATGTTGGAAGAACGCACCAACACCATCGAGAGTTCGTTGAGGCATGCCGAGGAATTGCTGGTTGAAGTTGAACAGATGAGAAAGGACTCGGCAGCCGAGTTGGCCGAAGCTCGCAGGGAGGCTCAGGAGATAGTGGCTCGGAGTACTCAAATTGCAGAAGAGACGAAGAATGAGATTATCTCCAAGGCTGAGGCTGAAGCAACAAGTATGAAAAATAAAGCAATCGCCGAGATTCAGGCAGAAAAGGAACAGGCTCTCTCGGAGCTGCGTGATACCGCAGCTACGCTGGCTATTATGGCGGCAGAAAAAGTCTTGGGCAGGGCGCTGACTGATGACGATCATCAGGTGATGGTCAAAGAATTCATTAAGGATGCAGGGGATCTGTTATGTTAAACAAGAGTGTCGGTAGGCGCTATGCAGAGGCCTTTTTTGCCATCGCCCAAGAACAAAACAAGATTGACGAGTTCGAGAAAGAATTGGCGGACGTGGTGGATGTCATCATGTCCCATGAAGATCTCAAAGCGTTCATGTTTCATGTGCTTATACCGCCTCAGGAGAAGAAAGATATCCTGTCTCGGTTATTTGCCGATCGGGTCTCACCAAGCACGCTCAGTTTTCTGAACCTGGTTATCGACAAGAGAAGGGTTGATCACCTAGGAGTAATGTTTGATGAGTATCGGGCAATGGCTGACGAAAGCAAGAACATCATCAAGGCTGAAGTGACATCAGCCAAAGACGTTAGCGAGCAGGATATTGCGGGACTTGAAAAGACCCTTTCCGAAGCGACCGGCAAGAAGGTCAGAGTAACGCTGACTGTAGATCCGTCTTTGATCGGCGGGGTTAAGGTCCGGATAGGTGATAGGGTTATTGACGCCAGCGTTGTAAAGAAACTTGACATGCTTAAATCAAGCCTCAAGAGAGTAAAGATCAGCTAGATAGGGGTGAGGTATTTAATGAGTATTAGACCGGAAGAGATTAGCGCTATTCTCAAGCAGCAGATAGAGCGCTACCAATCTGAGGTCGAAGTAAGCAACGTTGGTACTGTCATCTTTGTAGGTGACGGTATTGCGAGGATCTATGGTCTGCAGAATGCCATGGCCGGAGAGTTGCTGGAATTTACAGGCGGTACTTATGGCATGGTGCTCAACCTTGAAGAGGATAACGTCGGGGCTGTGTTGCTCGGTGAGTATTCACATATTAAAGAAGGCAGTATGGTTAAGGGAACGGGAACAATTATGTCTGTGCCTGTCGGCAAAGCCATGCTGGGCCGGGTAGTGAATGCTCTGGGTCAGCCCATCGACGGGAAAGGGCCGATAAATACCGATACATTTCGTCCGGTAGAAAGGGTGGCCCCCGGGGTGGTTAAACGGGCACCGGTTAACACTCCGATGCAGACGGGTCTGAAAGCTATCGACTCCATGGTTCCCATTGGGAGGGGCCAACGCGAGCTTATAATTGGTGACCGTCAGACTGGTAAGACTGCCATCTGTGTTGATGCGATCATAAACCAGAGAGAGAAAAAAGACATGATATGCATCTACGTAGCTATTGGGCAGAAACAATCAACGGTGGCCAGTGTGGTCCAGAAACTTGAAGAGGCCGGTGCTATGGAGTATACCATCGTAGTTGCAGCTACCGCTTCCGAACCGGCACCGCTTCTTTACCTGGCGCCTTATGCCGGGGTAGCTATTGCCGAGGAATTTATGGAGACTGATAAAGCCGATGTTCTGATAATTTATGATGACCTTTCCAAACATGCCGTGGCTTATCGTGAGATGTCGTTGTTATTGAGAAGGCCCCCCGGACGTGAGGCATATCCTGGAGACGTTTTCTACCTCCACTCGCGCCTCCTGGAGCGGGCTTGTAAATTAAACGATGAGATGGGTGGAGGCTCAATAACGGCCCTGCCAATAATTGAAACCCAGGCCGGTGACGTTTCTGCGTATATTCCAACCAACGTAATATCAATCACCGACGGGCAGATTTACCTGGAGACCGACCTCTTCTACGCAGGCCAGAGACCTGCTATCAACGTGGGTCTGTCTGTTTCCCGGGTTGGCGGTTCGGCGCAGATCAAGGCCATGAAGTCAGTTGCGGGCCAGCTCCGTCTGGACCTGGCACAATATCGTGAGTTGGCGGCTTTCGCCCAGTTCGGTTCCGACCTTGATAAGTCGACTATGGCCCGGCTGAATCGGGGTGAAAAAGTACAGGAGATACTGAAACAGGGTCAGTATGAGCCCTTCCCGGTAGAGGAGCAGGTGGTATCCATTTACGCCGGTGTCAACGGCTGGCTGGATGATATACCTACCGACAGAGTAAAGGCTTTTGAAGTGGAGTTCCTCAAATTTATGCGCAGCAGTCATCCTGAAATTTTAAAGGATATTAAAGAGACCAAGGTATTAGGGGATGAGGAAGGGCTGAAGAAGGCCATTGAGGAATTCAAAGCCATCTTCGGTTCTTAGGTGGTGAATAAGTAATGGCAAAGGGAGTAAGAGACTACAAGAGACGCATTCGAAGCGTCAACAATACCATGCAGATTACCAGAGCCATGAAAATGGTTGACGCCGCCAAGCTGAGGAGAGCACAGGAGAAGGCTGAGGCCTCTCGTCCCTATACCGGCAAGCTGCAGGAGGTTGTTGCCAGGCTGGTAGCGATGGCAGCACAGGCCAAACACCCGCTGCTGGAAAGGCATGATCCGATTAAAAAGGTCACCTACGTGGTAATTACTGCGGACCGAGGATTGTGCGGAGCCTTTAACACCAATATTATAAGGCGGGCCATCCATGCTATTAGTGAGGATGGAAGGCCGGTGGAAGCGGGCATTGTAGCAGTGGGCAGGAAAGGTCGTGACTTTTACCGCAAGCGGGGATATAACCTCCAGGGAGATTTCATCAACCTGGGTGATAAACTTGACTATACCCAGGCCCGGGAGATTGGACAGTTTATTGCTCAACTGTATGAAGAGGGAGCTGCTGATGAGGTTTACCTCGTCTATGCTCACTTCGTCAATGCTATGCGACAGATACCTACGGTGCAAAAGGTGCTGCCGATAGAGACACCGGAAGAGATTACGGCCGAGGCCGAAGAATTCGCCAAATTCGCGCCGGATTACATCTACGAGCCCAATGTAGAGGAGATCCTGATTAGCCTGCTGCCGCGTTACCTGATGAGCCAGGTGTATCATGCCATGTTGGAATCCAAGGCCAGCGAGCATGGAGCTCGTATGACGGCTATGGGGAATGCAACCGAAAACGCATCAGAGTTGGTGGAAGTACTTACACTGGAGATGAACAAAGCCCGGCAGGCTGCTATAACCAGTGAAATAATAGAGATCTCCGGTGGCGCAGAGGCTCTGAAAAAAGGAGGCAAGTAGAGGATGGCAAAAGAAACTTACGGTCAGGTCGTCCAGGTTATCGGTCCTGTAGTAGATATACGCTTTCAACCTGGTGAACTGCCCGATTTGATGCATGCGATTAAAATAAATAGTGCCATGCAGGGACCGGGGTTTGTATCTCCCATCGACATAGAGGTCACCCTGGAAGCAATGCAGCTGCTCGGCAATGACGTGGTTCGTTGCGTTGCTCTGCAGCCTACGGATGGTATTCAAAGAGGTATGGTGGCATTGAATACCGGAGCATCTATAAGCGTGCCTGTGGGAGAAGGTACGCTGGGACGGATTCTTAATGTTTTGGGAGAGCCGGTGGATGAAATGGGTCCGGTTGAGGCCGCAGAATACTGGGAAATCCACCGGAAACCGCCGCTGCTGACTGACCAGACTCCGGCCACCACCATGCTGGAAACCGGGGTTAAGGTGCTCGACCTGATTTGCCCGTATGCCAAGGGTGGAAAGATTGGACTGTTCGGTGGCGCCGGCGTTGGCAAGACGGTTGTTATCATGGAACTTATTCGAAATATTGCCTACGAACACGGGGGTTATTCAGTATTCACCGGTGTTGGCGAGAGGACCCGTGAAGGGAACGACCTGTGGAATGAGATGAAGGAGTCGGGGGTTCTGGAAAAATGTGCCCTGATCTACGGGCAGATGAACGAGCCTCCAGGAGCGCGCCTGCGCGTTGGCTTGACCGGTCTGACAGTTGCGGAATACTTCCGTGATGTTCAGGGCCAGGACGTGCTGATATTCATCGACAATATATTCCGGTTTGCCCAAGCAGGTAACGAAGTTTCCGCGCTGCTGGGCCGTATGCCTTCGGCGGTTGGTTACCAGCCAACCCTGGCAACAGATATGGGTCTGCTCCAGGAACGGATCACCTCTACCGTCAAGGGATCCATAACATCAGCTCAGGCGGTTTACGTCCCCGCTGATGACCTGACTGACCCGGCGCCGGCTACCACGTTTGCTCACCTGGATGCGACCACGGTTCTTTCCCGCCAGATTGCGGAGTTAGGAATATACCCGGCCGTGGATCCGCTTGATTCAACCTCCCGGATCCTGGACCCGACGATTGTGGGCACGGATCATTACAACACCGCTCGTGGTGTGCAGAAAGTTCTGCAGAGGTACAAGGAGCTGCAGGACATCATAGCGATCCTGGGTATGGATGAATTGACCGATGAGGATAAACTTGTAGTTGCTCGTGCTCGCAAGATCCAGAGATTCCTGTCGCAGCCGTTCCATGTGGCGGAACAGTTTACAGGTACAGCCGGGATCTACGTGCCGATACAGGAAACGGTCAAAGGGTTTATGGAGGTACTCGAAGGCAAGTATGACGACCTTCCGGAAGCGGCCTTCTTTATGGTAGGTAACATTGACACGGTGATTGAACAAGCAAGGCGATTGGAGGCGTAGCCTATGGCGGGAAACACCTTTTTGTTGGAGGTGGTTACTCCGGAACGCATTGCATTGAGTGAAGAGGTGAAATTCGTAGTAGTACCCGCGATGGAAGGGGAACTGGGAATACTGAGTAACCACGCACCCATAGTTGCAGGTTTAAGAATAGGGGTATTGAGGTACACCATGCCCAATGGCGAAGTTCATTATATGGCACTCAGTGGCGGGCTGATGGAAGTAATCGACAACGAAGCCAAGGTTCTGGCCGAGACCGCCGAACATGGTCGGGAGGTTGACCTGCTCCGGGCAAAAGCGGCCAAGGAGCGTGCCGAAAGAAGGTTGGCGGAGAGGCAGGATCAGATCAGCTACGTCAGAGCCCAGATGGCATTGCTTCGAGCATTGGCCAGAATCAAAGCGTCAGAACTGGAGCGAGGATAATTAAGGTTTAAGGTGTGATAAGCCGGGGTACCCCGGCTTATCACATAATCGTACCAGTAAATGATGCAAAGGATAAATACCTCTGGTAGGAGGAATGTCATATTCAGGGGGGCGTCTTGAATGAGCAGTCTGCAGAAGCTTTTCCTCTTACTCGCTTTGGGGTATTTGCTGGTGAAACTGGTATTTGCCCTGCTGTTGTATGCAGCTACCAAAAGGGTAGAAGAAAAGGGGCGAGAATTTCACAGAAAAAGAAATGCACTGAAAGATAAGACCGTCTAGACGGTCTTATTATTTTGGCCTGGTGGCATTATTCATTAATGGATTCCTCATCAAATTTCTCCCTGGATCATAAAATAGAATGAGACAGTATATCAATTACAGGAAATTTAAAGAAGGATATTCTGCAAGCGTGGCGAATAGTATTCACACCTGAATTGACAGAATATATTATACAATCAATACACCGAAGCGGTCTTCAGCGGCCCGGCACAACATTGCACCATTTTAAGTACCGGATACACCAGGGGAATAACAGGAAAGGGGTGATAGGTCAAGATTATTAGTCGTTTAATACAGAGAGAAAAGGAGGAGGAGTTATGGGAGGGACGGTGGCTATTGGAGCGGCCATGTCTGTTGCCATATCTGGGTTCGGCGGTAGCCTCGGCATGGGTAGCCTTGGGGGGAAGGCCATGGAGAGCATTGCCCGTCAACCAGAGGTTGCGGAACAAGTACGTACCCTGCTATTCATTACTTTAGCCTTCATCGAAACATTAACCATCTATGGATTGTTAATCGCATTTATGCTTGTCGGCAAGATTTAGCATACACTTCATCAAAGTTCTAATCGTGAGTAACCGTTTAACTGAAAACAACATTCCCGGCTAACAGGTCAGCAAAGACGTCTTAAGCACCTGGTTGCTTAGGAAGGGGAGGACTCATGACCTTACTCCAAAAAGTCTTTCTCCTGTTCGCTTTGATGTACCTTCTAATCAAAGGAGTCATCTTTTTCGCCCTGTATCTGATTACGCTACGGATAGAGAAAAGGGCCCTGGCTTTAAAAAGAAAAAGGGAAAAAATACTCAGAAAAAGATGGCTCCAAAACCGTGAATTATATCGTAAGCAATACGAAGACTATGAGAAACGAAAGAAGTTGATAGATGCCAACGAATAATGGCAGGACCTCCCAGTAAAGTTAATTAAATAACCGAGGGTAAAATAAAGAGCGGAATATGGCAACCAAGCCGGAAAGAAATAATGTCGGCTCAGAAACAAGCGATTATGAGGCAGTGGCCGAATTGGTGAACTAAAGATTAAGCACGGCTCATACAAAGATACAGACAGAGTATGAGAAGAGTATGAAGGAGGAGGTGTTGCCACATAACTGCACTCCAAAAGATATTTCTGCTTATTGCCGTTGGATACTTAATAATCAAGGTGGTAATGGGCATCATTGTCTATATAATCACCCTCGAAGTGGAGAAAAAGGGGCTGGAACGCAAGAGGCACAGAGAGGCTTTATTAAGGGAAAGACGAATGAAAAATCGGGAACTGTATCGTAGGCAATACCTTCAACTGGAGGAGAGAAAAAGAGAGTTTGCGGCGATGGAATAACGCATGAATTCCAGATTAACAAGGCCACAACATGAATCCCCGTAATTACGGGGTTTTTTTGTGGCCTTGCATGCCCGAGCGGTGACCAAACGGCTTATTGTGTTAAGCAGGCGGCTTAACTAATAACTCGCAGGTATTTGTTTCCCCCCGGTTTCATAAAAAAGTATTGGCTGAAAATTAAGGGGGATACAACCGGTGAGAACACAAAAAAAAATATTGGCGGGGATGGTAATACTGGCCATGGCAATCGCAGTCAATGCCACAGTGTACAAATATTTCCGGGGTGGATTAATGATAAGATTGCTTCAGACCGGCGAGAGAACGATTATAGACCTGCCTATTGAAGAGTACCTGGTGGGGGTGGTACTGGCTGAAATGCCGGCCGGCTTTGAATTAGAGGCCCTTAAAGCTCAGGCGGTCTGTGCCCGCACCTATACACTCAAAAGACATTTCCGCCATACCGGGCATGAGCAGGAGGCCAGTGTATGTGATGATATCAACCATTGTCAGGCCTACGTTGCGCCGGCGGCATACCTGGAACGTTACCCTGATAATGAGTGGGCAGTTCAAAAAGTGCGGCGGGCGGTGTTAGCCACCCGGGGTGTGGTGATTACTCTCCGGGGAGAACTGGTTGAGCCGGTTTATCATTCCACCTGCGGAGGCCACACCGAAGATTCATCGGCGGTGTGGGGATATAGGCACGACTATCTGCAGGGTGTACCATGTCTCTGGGATAGCGGCTCACCCCATTACTGCAATACGTTAAATATATCGATGGCCGAGTTCCAGAGACTGTTGGGCCTTGATCAAAAAAAACCATTGGTAATCGGTTGGGTGGAGTCCACCAAAAACGGCACCGTAGAAAAGATTGCTTGGGGAAATACTATAATGAGCGGTCACCAGGTCCGCCAGGCACTTAAGCTCCCGTCTGCCAAATTCAACATAACCGTAAATGATGAGACCGTGGCTGTTACCACGGTAGGGAGCGGTCACGGGGTGGGGCTCTGTCAGTACGGGGCCAACGGCCTGGCTGAAGAAGGGAAAAACTACCGGCAGATACTGCATCACTATTATCAGGGTATTACCTTATATCGGGTCCGCTATTAGTCGATGGGCGCAACATCATCAGATGGGTATAAACCTCTCCGCACCCGGACCGCGAAGCTTCCCGCCGTTAACCTAAGAATATCGAACAACCCATTTTTTCACCGTCCGGCGAGGAGCCTTGATGAATACGCCGCTGCCCGGCCGAATACACATTAAAAAAAGGCTGGGGGGAAAGCGGTGCAAAACTACATTCGCAAGAGAGCGGTGAAGGTGGGTAAGTACATAATTCGGACTTCGGCAACCGTAAGGCAAACTGCCGATGTTTTCGGTATTAGTAAGAGTACTGTCCACAAGGATGTGTCCGAACGCCTTCCCAGAATAAATAAAGAATTGGCGGAAGAAGTCAGTAAAGTTATGCTGAAAAACAAAGCGGAACGCCATATCAGAGGCGGAGAAGCCACACGGCGGAAGTACATAGCGCAGAGTCAGAGCCAAAACACCAATTTGGATGCCATAAAATGAAGGAATATCCATCTTCTCATCGAAGTATATCGCAATAAACATTAAAAGAATATGCTGATGACAGGAGGGGCATAGGTGTTTTTTTCCGAAGATGTGGGCATTGATCTGGGAACCGCCAGTATCCTGGTTTTTCGTAAAGGTAAAGGAATTGTACTCCAAGAGCCTTCGGTGGTGGCCATTGATAAAGATACCAACCGTGTTATTGCGGTTGGCCAGGAGGCGCGCCGTATGCTGGGAAGAACGCCCGGGTATATTGTTGCGGTTCGTCCATTAAAAGAAGGGGTTATCGCCGATTATGAAACTACGGAAAAGATGCTGACTTATTTTATACGCAAAGTAGTCGGCAAGAGGCTGATGTTCAAACCACGGATCATCGTCTGTGTGCCCACCGGCGCTACTGATGTTGAAGAACGAGCTGTGCGACAGGCTACCCTGCAGGCCGGGGCCCGACAGGCTTTCCTGATCGAGGAACCGCTGGCCGCAGCCATGGGAGCCGGGATTAACATCTCGGACCCCACCGGCAACATGATAGTGGATGTAGGGGGGGGTACTACCGATATAGCAGTCCTGTCGCTGGGAGGCATTGTCTGCCGGAGTTCTCTCCGCATTGGAGGGGACAAGTTCGATGACGCCATCATTCGTTACATCAGGCGAGAGTACAACCTTCTGATCGGCGAACGCACTGCCGAAGAGGTGAAAATCCAGATCGGCACCGCATTTCCCACCGCCCTGGAGCAGGAAAGGGTTATGGATGTAAGAGGGAGAGACCTTTTGACCGGACTTCCCCGCACCATCCGCGTCACCTCACAGGAAACCTGGTTAGCCTTGCAGGAGGTGCTGGACGCGGTCGTTAATGCCGTCAAGGAGGTATTGGAAAAAACACCGCCGGAATTGGCCTCTGACATATTGAATAACGGGATAGTTATGACTGGAGGAGGAGCCCTCTTGAATGGATTGGATATTCTGCTCTCCAAACAAACCAACCTGCCGGTGCATATCGCCGATGATCCCATATCCTGTGTAGCTCTGGGAACCGGAAAAGCCTTAAACAACATAGGGTACCTGTCACAGCAGAAACAGGCGGCGCGAAGGGTTCTGTAAAAGGATGGTTCGAATATACCAGGTGGTCACGGAATGATTGGTGCCTGGTATATTTTTCTCTAAAGATGGAGCGGAGAAAATCCGATAATTATAAGGAGTGCCGGGGAGCGGCAGATTAATGCCTGCTCCTGAGTGTAGAATGAGGTGAGACTTTGATAAGAGGGCTTTATACCGCGTCTTCCGGGATGATGCTGCAGATGGCTCGTCAGGACGTTCTGGCTAATAACCTGGCCAACGCCAATACCTCAGGTTTCAAAAGGGATATGGTAATAGCGCAGGAATTTCCCTCGCTGTTGCTTAAGAGAATGGGGGAGATTACCAGAAAGGATTCAATTCCCAGGCCGGTTAAACCGGAAGATATTGGTTCCCTGGGAACCGGAGCTGCTGTTCATCAGATAGTAACCGATTACAGCAACGGTACCTATAAGGCTACGGAAAATCCTTTAGATCTGGCTTTAGATGAGGGCTGCTTTTTCTGCATAGAAACGCCTGCCGGGATTCGCTACACCAGAAATGGCTCTTTCTCCGTTGATGCCGGAGGAAGGCTGGTTAACGCCAACGGGCAGCCGGTGTTGGGACTTGATGGTCCTGTACTGGTAGACGGGGATTTTGTAGTTGACGAGCAGGGCAATATAATACAGGAAGGCGTAACAGTCGATACCCTGAGTATAGTCAGGTTTCCCAATCCGAATATGCTGACCAAGATCGGGAATGACCTGTATGCGGCCGAGGGGCAGGAACCGGAAACGCCTGATAATCCTCGGGTGCTCCAGGGATACCTGGAGTCCGCCAATGTCAACGCGGTTAGGGAGATGGTGGATCTCATAACTGTTGTCCGCAGCTATGAGGTTATGCAGAAGGTGATCCAGTCACAAGACCAAACTCTGGATAAACTTATAAACCAGGCCGGAAGGTAAACGGCAATAACTGAGGGTAAACAATGATGGCAGGGGCGTTGTATAGTTGGCGCCCCTGTCGCTTGTTTTTGTAATTGCATGCCGTAATGATAAGTATTAAGATTTTAGTTGTAATTAGGCGGGAGGACAGGCTCTTGGTTTATGAGCGAGCGGAGATACTGGGATGTCGCCTGGATGTAATTGATATGGCCGGGGCTTTGCAGGTTGTTCAGGACTCCATTCAGAGCCGGGAACCGTCCCAGATAATAACATTAAACGCAGAAATGATATACCGGGCTCAACATGAACGGCAGCTGATCGACCTGTATTCGGCAGCCCGTCTGGTTACGCCGGATGGAATTGGCGCGGTCTGGGCTCTGCGTCGCGCCGGGTGGCAGATTTCCAGGCGGGTGACCGGTATCGGACTGACCTTAAAGATCCTGGATATGGCCCGGGAAAAAAACTGGAGAGTATTTTTCCTGGGGGGCGAACCGGGGATTGCCGAGCAGGCGGCCCGCAAACTGGCCGAATCCGATAAACCTCTGATGGTGGTCGGCGTACATCACGGGTATTTTTCCGATGACGAATCTCCCCGCATAATAGAACAGGTGAGGGCTGCCCGGCCTGATGTGCTTCTGGTGGGGTTGGGAGCGCCGCGTCAGGATATCTGGATTGCCGCCCATTTAGAGGTGCTGGGGGTACCGGTCTGCATGGGAGTCGGGGGAACTTTGGATGTCCTGGCAGGAAAAGCAAAACGGGCACCCAGGTTATGGCGTCGTCTGGGACTGGAATGGTTGTTTCGCCTGATTAACGAACCAGGCCGGATAAAACGGCAGATGGCCCTGCCCAAGTTCGCCTGGCTGGTACTAACCAAAGTACGGGGAACAGGCCGCCAACCCCGACCGTCGTAGGAAAACCCGTATCGACACTCAAGGTAAGGAGTTCAAATGCGGATAGTATTATCAGGTTACTACGGCTTTGATAATGCAGGTGATGAAGCCCTGCTTACCGCCATTAGTAACTCACTGCGAGCAGTAGATAAGACATTTGAAATTACTGTTTTGTCGGGGAATCCGGCCCGGACTGCTATGGTCCACGGAGTTCGCGCGGTCAGCCGCATCAATCCCCTGGTGTTGATTAGAGAACTTTCCCGGGCGGACCTATTGATAAGCGGTGGGGGCAGTCTGCTGCAGGACGTGACCGGACCGCTCTCCATACCTTATTATTTGGGGATAGTGGTACTGGCTAAGCTGCTGGGAACCCGAGTGGTTTTTTACGCCCAGGGAGTAGGCCCGGTAAACAGGAAACTAAGTCGGTACCTCATCAAACTGGTTGCCAACCGGGTAGAACTGATAACACTCCGGGATCATGAGTCTGCGCGGTTACTTAGCTCCATTGGCGTATATCGGCCTCCGGTGCATATTACCGCCGATCCTGTATTCTCACTGCGTCCGACTGCAGAAGAAGTCCTCCAGGCCGAGTCTTACCTGGCTCAATTGGGACTCCAAAAAGAACGGGGCATAATCGGGATCTCCATCCGCCCCTGGGACACATTCAGTGACCGGCAGATAGCTTCGCTCTTGGATCGGGTGGCGGAATTGGGACATCCCCTGCTGCTCATACCCCTGCAGCACCCGGTGGATTTGGAGTACTCTTTACACATAAAAACCCTGATGAAATCTCCGGTAACCATCGCGGAGTCCCAGTTTTCGTCCACTGGGTTGATGGGAATGATCTCACACCTGAGATTAATGATCGGAATGAGACTGCATTCACTGATATTTGCCGCCTGTGTAGGAACTCCCTTTGAGGGTATATCATATGATCCCAAGGTCGAAACTTTCCTTAAGCAGTTTAATAAAAGCCCTCTGTTTGGCGGCGAGGCTTTTAACCCCGACCTCGCGGTTGGGAAGGTGGAGCAGGCCCTTTCCGACCGTGACCGCGATTCCGCCATTATACTTAAACAGGCAGCGGATCTCAAAGAGAAAGCAGACCGAAACGCCACCCTGGTGTTGAGGGTGGTGAAAGGCGAATTGCCGGTCGAATGACATTTACTGACTCGAGCATTTCCCGGGGTTCCTATCTCTTACCTCCCTCCGCAGGTTAGCAGGAAAACTGCCAATTATTATCGAAGAAGGTTTTATCCAAGCATTAGAGGGATAATCTGATGGCTAAGCAGAAGGCAATAAAAACCAAAAAGCCGCAGCGGGTCTTGGCCCTGGACATTGGTACCCGCTCGATTGTGGGCGTGCTGCTGGAGAAAAAGGATGAAACTGTAATCCGGGCGGTGGAGTACCTGGAGCACGAAGCGAGATCCATGTACGATGGTCAGATCCATGACGTGGAAGCAGTGGCGGCCGAAATTGCTTTGATAAAGAGTCGTCTTCAGAAGGCCACCGGGTTAAAGCTGAAAAAGGCTGCAGTCGCGGCTGCCGGCAGGGCCCTGCAGACGGCTACCGCAACCGCCAGCGTCTCCCGACCTCATATGTTTGAGATCACCTGGGAGGAAACTAAAGCCCTTGAACTGGAGGCGGTGCAAAAAGCCCAGAAAAAAATTGCCGGAGAGGATAAGAATTTAAGGGATCATTTCTGTATTGGTTACAGTGTGGTTAACTACACCCTGGATGACGGGGTCATACAAAACCTGGTCGGTCAAACCGGCAGCAAGATAGGAGTCGAGGTAATAGCAACCTTTCTGCCCCGGGTGGTAGTGGATAGCTTGATTTCCTCCCTGAGAATGGCCGGTCTGGAGGCCGGCAGCCTGACCCTGGAGCCTATTGCAGCGCTGACCGTAGCCATACCCCCGCAGATGCGGTTGCTGAACCTGGCTCTGGTGGATATCGGGGCTGGCACTTCGGATATTGCCGTGGTTCAGAGGGAGACAATAGTAGCTTATGCTATGGTACCGGTGGGTGGAGATGAGATTACCGAGCGTTTGGCAGCAGAGTACCTGTTGGATTTTAATACGGCGGAAAAAGTAAAACGCCAACTGAGCGAAGAGGAGATTTTGACCTTTGCTGATGTTTTAGCAAACCGGATAACAGAGCCGGCGTCAGCCATAATAGAACGTATCAAGCCTACCATAAAAGAGCTGGCAGCTAGTGTGGCCCGAGAGATATTGATGACCAACAGGAAACCGCCCGACGCAGTCATCTGTGTGGGAGGAGGCAGCCTGACCCCCGGTCTGCTGCAGGAGCTGGCCGGTGCTTTGGAGTTGCCTACTAATAGAGTGGGCATTCGTACCCGGGAAACCCTGGAAGGGATAATAGGAGAGCATCCCGCATTAACCGGTCCTCAGGCGGTAACCCCGCTTGGTATTGGGATTAACGCTTTGGCCTCCCGCCCGCTGCCGCTGGTCAAAGTCAGGGTCAACAACCATGAAATTCCCCTGTGGGGTTTGCAGGAGGTCACCGTATCAACAGCTCTACTAACTTCAGGTTTCAATCTCACCCACTTATATGGACGTCCGGGCATGGGAAAGACGGTCGAGGTTAACGGGGTTCTCAGGCATTTCAAAGGAAGCCTGGGAACGCCGGCCACCATCAGTGTTAATGGGGTGTTGGGGGGTATTGATACCCCTCTGCAGACCGGAGACAGTGTTGATTTTATTCCCGGGCAGGACGGTGAGGATGCCCAAATCGTAGTAAGGGATCTGCTGGAAGATACCCAGGGAACGATATTCCTCAACGGGGAACCCATTACCGTCCAACCGGAGGTTTACGTTAATGGCCAATTGTCGGGATGGGATGACATCGTTCCTGACCGGGCCAAGGTACAAATAATCGGCGGCCAACCCGTGCTTGAATTATTAATCAAGGCCGGGGTTGACAGGGATAAACTTCATCCCAAGACCTTTCACTTCTATGTTAATGACCGGGAAGTTACCCGGGAATGGCACCCCTGCAGGATCCTGATTAATGGCAGTGAGGCAAATCTCGAATCTCTTGCTGAATACGGTGATTATGTGGATTTCTCATTCCAGGCGGCACCAACGCTGCGTCAGGTACTGGCAGTTGAAGAAGAGCAAACTGCAGTGGAACTAATCGTAAATAACGAGCCCGTGGTCCTTCACAGGGGAGGAATCATGCTGCAGATGAACGGAAAAAACGCGGTTCTGGATGACACGCTGGAAGATGGAGCGGTGCTCAAAGTCATGCCCCAGGTATTGCCGCCTATTGTCAGTGACCTGCTGACGCAGATAACGGTAACCCCCAAGTCGTCAGGAAACCTGGTCATAAAGGTTAACGGAGTGGAGGCCGGTTTCACAACCCCGGTAAATTCCGGCGACCGGGTGGACCTGTATTGGGAAGAGTTCGAATGATCCGGAAAGCGCCCGCACCCCGCTTGATGGTAATCCCCCCTATTTTACAATCCTAACGTTCACAACTATTCCGTTCGCCCTTACAATTAACGCTGCAAAATTTAAGACACCCTGAAAACAGAAGTATTTAATAGCAAGCGGAAGAAAGGTTAATAATAGTCAATATAAACCTTCCAATTTGTCAACTGTTGGGCATAAACCGGGTTTGGCGTACTGCCCTCACAGTTAATAAAATAGTACTAAGTAAAGGTCAAAGAAGGTCAAAGGAGAATTAATATGCGTAGCCTATCAGACAGGATTGAAAAATATCTTAAGGTCTTGATTGAGCGCAGCGAAAATGAAGAGGTGGAGATTCAGCGGATTGAACTGGCGGAGACTTTCCGGTGTGCCCCCTCGCAGATTACTTATGTTTTGGCCACCAGGTTTACTGCCAGCGAAGGATTCATAACCGAGAGTAAACGCGGTGGAGGGGGGTTCATTAAGATACGCAAGTTTCCCCTTGATGAAAATTCCGTTAAAACCGGAATCAGCGAGACCCAAGCCGAGAACACTTTGCAGGATCTCAAGAACAGCGGCTTCTTGACTGGTCGGGAGGCATTCCTGCTGCGGGAGATCCTGGGACGCGAGGTTCTGGATCCGGCATCCGATGAGAGCGATTATGTCAGGTTCAAGATTTTACACAAGGTGATGAAATTGATAAAAGAAATGGAGGGACAATGGGATGTATTGTGACGAATGCAAAACCAAACCGGCAACGGTTAGCGTTACTCAGATGTTTAACGGTAATCAGGTACAGCTCCATCTCTGCCCTGAGTGTGCTGCCCAAAAGGGAGTTGGGTTCTTCGATCTGGGAGGCACATCACTGCCGAAACTGCTGGGAAGCTTTTTTGGATTGGGACCATTGAGTATGGGGCAGGTTCAACCGTCGTTAGTTACAAGCAAGTCCTGTCCCAACTGCGGTGTTAGCCTAAAAAGTATAGGGCAGGACGGCCGGTTGGGGTGCAACCGGTGTTATGAGGTATTCAGAGAGCACCTGGAACCGACCCTGAGGCGAATCCATGGCAATACTGTTCATACCGGCAAACTGCCCAAAAAAGGAGCCGGCAAAATTAAACTGCAGAGACAGATTGAACAGTTAAAATCAGAACTGCAGACCGCGGTGGTCAATGAACAGTACGAAAAAGCAGCCGAATTAAGAGACAGGATAAAGGAACTGGAGAAAAGCAAGGGAGTGAGGTGATTATAAGATGTCGTTGCACGAACTGGTCAAGAACCCTACCGTTAGCTGGATGGCGGCTGATGGGCCTGAATCTGACATTGTGATGACCAGTCGAATCAGATTGGCTCGCAACCTGGCCGGGCTGCCTTTTCCGCAGCATATGGCGGACCATAAGACAGCAGAAAAGGTGTGGGATACGATTAGTAAGGGATTGAAAAATGCACCGGATCTGGAACTGACTTCGATGAACAGGCTGTCGGATTTGGAACGCCAGATGCTTTTGGAAAAACACCTGATCAGCCCGGAGCATACCGAGGCGGTGTCCCCCTACCGGGGTATCATAATAAATAGAACCGGCTCAATAGCCATAATGGTAAATGAAGAAGATCATTTAAGGATCCAGTGTCTGCTTTCAGGCCTGCAGCTCAACCAGGCGTACCGGTATGCAGATGACGCAGATGATTTGTTGGAAAAAAACCTGGAGTATGCATTTGATGAGCAGTGGGGGTACCTGACATCATGCCCCACCAATGTGGGAACCGGGATGAGGGCCTCAGTGATGCTCCATCTACCGGCACTTACCATGACCAATCAAAAGGGCGCCGTATTCAATAATATCGCCCAACTGGGATTGACGGTTCGTGGTTTGTATGGGGAGGGTACGGAAGCCCTGGGCAATTTTTATCAGGTGTCCAATCAGATAACCCTGGGGCAGACCGAAGAGGACATTATCAATAATCTGTGGACAGTTACCCTGCACGTGCTGGACCAGGAGAGAAATACACGGAAAAGGCTGCAGGAGGAGATGAAATATCAACTGGAGGATAAGGTCTGGCGGTCTTACGGACTGCTTACCCATGCCCGCGTCATAACCTCCAATGAGGTTCTGGCATTGTTGTCTGACGTAGCGTTGGGAGTGGACTTGAAAATACTTCCACCTATTCCCCGTCATATAATCAATGAGCTGATGGTTGCTATCAGGCCGGCGCATCTGCAGGCGGCCGGAGGGAGAAAAATGGATACCGCTGAGCGGGATGTCTTCCGGGCTCAAGTAATCAAAAACATTTTAAGCAAAGTGAAGGAGGGATAATACATGATCAGAAGATTTACCCAAAGAGCACAGCGAGCAATCCTACATGCCCAGGAGGAAGCCAGAGAACTGAATCATGCGGCGGTAGGAACCGAACATCTTCTGTTGGGTTTAATTAGAGAAGGAGAAGGAGTAGCTGCAAGAGCACTCCTCAATCTGGGAGCTGATCTGGGAAAGATCAGGGAAGAAGTCGCCAAGGTTATCGGCAGGCAGACCGGAGGGTGGCAGGAAGGCCCCATGCGCGAGCTTCCCCTGACACCACGCGCCAAGAGAGTGCTGAATCTAGCATTTGAAGAATCCCAGCTTCGAGGGGTCAATTATGTAGGAACCGAACACCTCTTGCTGGCCCTGCTGCGCGAGGAGGATGGTATCGCCGCCCAGGTCCTGAAAAGCATGGGCATACGGCTGGAATCCGTTCATGAACAGCTGGCGATGCTTTTGGGAGGGGAACCCGCCCATGAAGCCGGAATGCCTGAGGAAAAAGGAATGCCCTTCCCCCCACCGGGGTATATGAAGAAACCGCGGAGCAAGACAAAAACCCCGGTATTGGACAGCTTCAGCCGGGATCTTACCCAGATGGCCCGGGATAACAAACTGGATCCGGTTATCGGACGGGAGAAGGAAATCGAAAGGGTAATCCAGGTTCTGTCCCGCAGGACCAAAAACAACCCGGTTCTTATCGGCGATCCCGGGGTAGGAAAAACCGCAATTGTGGAAGGCCTGGCCCAGAGGATTGTGGAAAACAAGGTTCCTGAAATACTGGCCGGTAAAAAAGTGCTGGTCCTGGATCTGTCGTCAATGGTAGCCGGCACCAAATACCGCGGCGAGTTTGAGGATCGCCTGACCAAGGTGGTAAATGAGATTAGAAACGCCGGCGATGTGATAGTGTTCATCGACGAGCTTCATACCATTGTCGGTGCCGGTGCGGCTGAAGGGGCTATTGATGCCTCCAATATACTGAAGCCGTCTCTGGCCCGCGGTGAATTTCAATGTGTTGGAGCTACCACCATTGATGAGTACCGCAAGCATATTGAGAAGGACGCAGCCCTGGAAAGAAGATTTCAACCTATTAACGTGGACGAACCCACGGTAGAGGAGACCATTGCCATTCTCCACGGGTTGAGAGACCGGTACGAGGCTCACCACGGGGTCAAAATAACCGATGGAGCCTTAGAGGCGGCCACCAGGTTGTCGAGCCGTTATATCACTGACCGCTTCCTGCCGGACAAGGCGATTGACTTGATTGATGAGGCCTCTTCACGAGTGCGATTGGAACGCTATGTGCTTCCCGATGATTTGAAAGATATCGAGGCCAAGCTGCAGAAGATAACGGAAGAAAAACAGGAAGCTATCAATGCCCAGGAGTATGAAACCGCCGCCCGACTCCGTGATGAAGAACAGAACCTGAAAGCGCAAGCCGAGCAGAGACGCAAAGAGTGGGTTGGGAGCCGCAATCTGGACGGCGGCATGGTAACCGAAGAGGATATCGCTACCATCGTTTCTGCCTGGACGGGAGTTCCGGTGACCAAACTGAACGAGGGCGAGTCAGCCCGCGTAGCCAATCTGGAGGAGGTTCTGCACCAGCGGGTTATCGGCCAGCATGAGGCCGTAACAGCAGTAGCAAGGGCGGTACGCCGTGCTCGGGCGGGGCTGAAAGACCCCAAACGCCCTATCGGTTCCTTTATCTTCCTGGGGCCCACCGGGGTTGGAAAGACGGAACTGGCCAGGGCCTTGGCCGAGGTCTTGTTTGGACAGGAGGATGCCTTGATCAGGCTGGACATGTCAGAGTACATGGAGAAGCATGCGGTTTCAAGGATGATCGGTGCTCCTCCCGGATATGTGGGTTTTGACGAAGGCGGACAGTTGACCGAGAAAGTAAGGAGAAGACCTTATTCAGTAATCCTGCTGGATGAGATTGAAAAAGCGCATCCCGAAGTGTTCAATATTCTGCTGCAGGTTCTTGAAGACGGCCGGTTAACAGATGGCAAGGGACGTACGGTAGATTTCCGTAACAGTGTGATCATAATGACCTCTAATGTGGGGGCCGAGGGAATCGGCAGAGAAAGGACTCTGGGGTTCCAAGTGGGCGATGAAAAAGCCATAGATTATGAAAAGATGAAGGAAAAGATAGTGGAACGGATGAAGACCGTATTCCGACCGGAATTCCTCAACCGCCTGGATGAGATAATAGTATTTCACAGCCTTACCGAAGTGGAGCTTGGGCAGATTGTTGAACTGCTGGTGAACCAGGTCAAAGCCCGGCTCCAGGAAAATGGTCTGGAGTTGGAACTGACCGATAGAGCAAAAGCACAGATAATCAAAGAAGGATATGATCCGGTGTTTGGAGCGCGACCACTTAAGCGGGCCATTCAGAGGCTTATTGAGGATAAAATATCCGAGGAGATACTACTGGGCAACATTAAGGCCGGCGACAAGGTCAAGGTCGATGTGGAGGAGGACCAGATTATCGTCCGCAAAGGAGAAAAGGGCTAAAAAAGCCCTTTTCTTTTTGCCCTTAATAAAATAAAATTCTAGAATGAATAGTAAATTAAGGCTACGAAACTACATTTTATTTTTTCGACCCGGACGAGGGCCCAAGGAGCTTATATGACCAAAACCAGAACGCTGTATTTCTGCTCAGAATGCGGGTACCGGTCACCTAAGTGGATTGGCAGGTGTCCCGGGTGCAACTCCTGGAACACTCTGGTTGAAGAGGTGATCGGGGGAACAGGGAGGACTTCACCGGTACCGGAGGGGAAAACCCCAGTTTTATCGGAACTGTTAAGCGAGGATGTCCCCCGTTTCTCCAGCGGAAATATTGAGCTGGACCGGGTTCTGGGAGGAGGAATGGTTCCCGGCAGCATAATCCTTCTCGGAGGAGAACCCGGCATAGGAAAGTCAACCCTGCTCCTGCAGGCCGCCGATTCCTTGAGCAGACAGGGGAGGAGAGTCCTTTACCTGACGGGAGAGGAATCTCCCCGGCAGTTGAAGATGAGGGCTGAACGCTTGGGAGTCTTGGGCGACAGCATCTATGTCCTGAACGATTCCTGTCTTTCGGCGCTCCCCGGTTATTTGGAAAAGGTGGCTCCCGAAGTAGTAATTGTCGATTCAATTCAGACGGTGCATATACCGGAAATCAGTTCCGTACCGGGCAGCGTTGCCCAACTGCGGGAATGCGCAGGCAGGATCCTGGAACTGGCCAAAACCGCGGAACGAACATTCTTCCTGGTAGGACATGTAACCAAAGATGGATCACTGGCCGGGCCCAAGTTATTGGAACACATGGTTGACACGGTGATCTACTTTGAGGGGGATACCAATAATTATTACCGTATTCTAAGGACGGTCAAAAACAGGTTTGGACCGGCCAATGAGATCGGGATCCTCGAGATGTCTGGAAGCGGCCTGTTGCCGGTGGATAATCCTTCGTGTATATTTTTAGAGCATCGGGGCGATCTTCCCGGATTGACGGTGGTAGCGAGCTTTGAAGGCACCAGACCACTGCTGGTGGAGGTTGAAGCTCTGGTGGTGACTACTTCTATCGGCTATCCACGTCGGATGGCGTCGGGGATCGAGTCAAACCGCCTGGCGCTCCTGGCGGCGGTGCTGGAAAAACGCGGGGGCCTGGCCCTGGGTAATAAGGATATCTATATCAAGGTGGCCGGAGGTGTTAACCTGAAAGATCCGGCGACCGATTTGGGTATAGCTTTGGCCATTGCTTCCAGTTATTACGAGCGGCCGGTGCTGCCCGGGGGAGTAATAATCGGCGAGCTGGGTTTATCCGGGGACATTCGGCCGGTTCCGTATATGGATCTGAGAATGAAAGAGGCGTTAAAACTGGGGTTTTCACGAAGCTTGACACCAAAAGAGGTTGGTAGAGAAGAGCCGGCTAACCCCGGACTGTCCGTCCTTACAGTAGAAACCCTGGGGGAAGCCTTAAGATATATCGACGGTAATGGGGGTATGGACATTTGAGAGATGAAGCCGTTTTTCCAGATGTGTTTCAAGATGCGCTGCAGCTGATAGCGCCGGGGACAACGCTTCGTATGGGCCTTGAAAACATCCTCAAGGCCAGAACCGGTGCTCTGCTGGTGGTTGGAGATTCACCTGAGGTTATGGACTTGGTGAGTGGCGGGTTTCATCTTGATTGCGAACTGACTCCCTCCAATCTGTACGAATTGGCAAAAATGGATGGGGCGATAGTCCTCAACAATGATGCGTCGCGGATTCTAGTGGCGAATACGCAGCTGGTTCCTGACCACACCTTGCCTTCCAGCGAAACCGGGATTAGACACCGGACTGCGGAAAGAGTTGCCAGACAGACCGGGGAACTGGTAATTGCCATCTCCCAGCGCCGGAGCATTGTTACACTGTTTAAGGGGGCTTACAGTTATGTCCTCCACGAGATTGGGGCTATTCTCGTAAAGGCCAACCAAGCCCTGCAGACTCTGGAGAAGTATCGGGCGGTTCTGGAAAAGGACATTGTCAGGCTCGGGGGAACAGAGTTTGAGGACATGGTGATGGTCTCCGAAGTAAGTCGAGCCCTCCTGAGGTGTATGATGGTCTTAAATATCGGCCAGGAGATTGAGAATTATATAATGGAGCTGGGCAATGAGGGCCGTCTGGTCAAGATGCAGCTTGACGAACTGGTGTCCAATGTGGAAGAGGAAGCGATACTGATAATAAAGGACTACTCCAGGTTCCCGGATAAGACACCAAATGAAATCTTTGATACCATCAAGAAGTCTTTCCAGGAGGAGGTTGCGGACGCGGTTACCATCGCCAGGATACTGGGTTTGGGTACCTCGCCCAGTATCCTGGATATGCAGGTAGCCCCGCGGGGGTACCGAATTCTGCAGAAACTTCCCCGGATACCTTCACAGGTAATAGAAAACCTGGTTGTGACTTTTGGAGACTTCCCCCGTATTATGCAGGCCTCTATAGAAGAACTGGATGATGTCGAAGGAATCGGGGAAGTAAGGGCCAAATCCATCAAGAACGGACTGAAACGTATGCAGGAACAGCTAATCCTGGAATACATGGTTTAATGTGCGGGCGCAGCCAACTAAAAGCCCCGGGTTGTGAACCGGGGCTTTTATGTTGGGGAAAAGTTGTGTAGTCCAATAAAAAACTAATGCTAATGAAGCCGATGTAACCCAAGGTCTGTATGCTGATATGGATGTGGGGGTTGAAAACACCGACCGGAGCGGTTACGTAAGATTAAATACGTCCAGAGTGCTGGCTTTCTTGTATTCATGGATAAAAACGTCATACAGATTGAGATCCAGTATGTTGCATAAGGCAGCGGTGTAAAACAGGCTCTTGCCCAGTTCGTTAATTATAACCTCCTCACAGTTGGGACACAATCTGCCGCGTACATGAGCATCCAGATAACTTCTCAATTCGCAAATCGACTCGCAATCTTCCGGAATAGAAACTTTTTTGGCCTCGATGGAAAGACAACCGCAATCATTTACGGATTTGCATACTCCCCGGTTAACCCGGGCGGCCGATTCAGCGAGTTTAGACAAGACGTCGAGGATGCTGTGGTGACGAATTAGCAGATTGGCGACTTTATTCTGAAACTCATCACAGATCAAGTCCTTCATGAACAGGAAACCTCCTTTTCCATCAAAGATTACCTGTCTCGTTCTAGATAATTATATATTCGCCACGAACTTGCTGTCAATTTCACCTTCCCCTTCAAACCTGTTCTGTCGGTCAACAGGAGGCGGCTCGGATAAGAAACCGGTATATAATTCCATAACCGACAAGCTCCACTGCATAATGTTCCCAGGAATTAAGAACAATATGGAGTGGAGGTGAAAAAATGAATAAACGTCTAATTGTACTCTTTATCCTAATTTCGGTTCTCATAGGAACCTGGACGGGTGTAATGAGTTTTAGCTATCTGGGAGGCAACTGGATTTTCGCCGGTGCTGTCGGCCTGGCTGTAGCTCTGGGGACTTTTTTTCTGTGCCGCTTGACCACCCTTTACTGCAAGAAAGGCTGGGACTACTTCAATGCCGCCATGGAAAGAACCTCTGTAGAGGTACTGCTGGGGGGGATGCTGGGGATGTTGTTGGGGATAACCGTGGGGTTCATTCTGGGCTATCCATTTGTAGTAATCGATGTGGCTGGAGAGTACATCAAATTCTTTTCCTTTTTTGCCTGTGGGTTTTTGGGTCTGACCATCGGCCGTAAAAAGGCTTATGACTTTATGAATCTTCTGCGACCTACCAGCTCCAAGGATTCACTGGCTTTGTACCGGAATGACAAGGTCCTGGATACCAGCGCCATTATTGACGGCCGTATATACGATGTGGCCCTTTCCGGTTTCCTCGAGGGACAGCTGGTGGTTCCTGCTTTTGTTATTGAGGAATTGCGTCACATCGCAGATTCTTCCGACTATATACGGCGCAGCAAGGGCCGCCGGGGGTTGGAGATATTGAGCAAAATGCAGAAACACCCGGGAATGAAAATCTGGATATATGAAGGAGATTTTCCGGAAGAGCGAGAAGTAGACATGAAGCTTTTGCGGCTTTGTAAGGATTTGGATGCCAGCATTGTTACCAACGACTATAACCTTAATAAGGTGGCGGAGCTGCAGGGAATAAAGGTTCTTAACGTCAACGAACTGACCAATGCTGTCAAGGTCATTGTATTCCCCGGCGAGACCATGAAGGTTAATGTCATCAAGGAAGGTAAAGAGGATGGGCAGGGTGTCGGATACCTGGAAGATGGAACCATGGTGGTTGTGGAAAACGGGCAGGAAGAGATCGGCCAGGAGATAGAAGTCATGGTTACCAGCGTATTTCAAACCGCCGCCGGCCGCATGATCTTTACCAGAAAATCCAAAGAAGGAGGCCGCGTTAACCAGACGGTGCAGAAACTGCAAGAGGTGAATATCTTTGGGTGATACCGGAGTGATCCTGGCGGCGGCTGGTCAGGGCAAACGCATGGGGAGCCGGGTTAACAAGGTTTTACTTAGCTTAACAGGTCAACCGATAATCAAGTACTCCCTTGATGTTTTTGAAATGCTGCCCGACGTTGAAGAGATCATAGTTGTCGCTCACCCCCGGGAAGTACCCGTCATGGAACAGGACATCGTAAAGCGTTTTGAATATCGCAAGGTCAGGCAGATTGTGCCGGGGGGGCGGGAACGACAGGATTCAGTCTGGGCCGGCCTCAAAGCCCTGGATAATAATCTTCATCTGGTGGCCGTGCACGATGGGGCGCGGCCGCTGGTTTCACCGGAGTTGGCTCTGCGGGTTATTGAAACCGCCCGGGTTTTCGGTGCAGCCTGTCCCGGGGTTCCCTGCAAGGATACTCTGAAAAAGGTGGGTGCCGACGGCCGGGTTGAGACTACCCTCGACCGCTCCCAGCTTTACCAGATCCAGACCCCGCAGGTGTTCGAAATTTCCCGGTTGCGAGAGGCCTATCGCCAGGCCTTTTCCCGGGGGTTTTCGGGAACCGATGATGCCGTTATTTATGAGGAGTACTGTGGACCCGTACAGGTTGTGGAGGGTGATTACCGCAACCTGAAGATCACGACCGAAGACGATATGTATATGGCTCAGGGAATACTGAGCAGGGAGAGGGCAATGAGAGTTGGAAATGGTTATGACGTTCACCGCCTGGTTGAGGGGCGCAAACTGGTAATCGGGGGGGTGCGGATACCTTTCGAAAAAGGTCTGGCCGGCCATTCCGATGCAGATGTGCTGGTCCATGCGGTATGCGATGCACTGCTGGGTGCGGCCGGCCTGCGTGATATCGGGTTTTATTTCCCTGACAGCGATCCAAAATTTCATAATATAGACAGTTTGATACTTCTGAAAAGGGTCGGAGCAATGGTTTCCGACCAGGGATTGGAGATAGTGAACATAGACAGCACCGTAATTGGCGAACAGCCAAAGATAGCTCCTTACCTGGAAGAGATGAGGCGGAACCTGGCAGCAGCACTGGGGATTGAGGTTTCGCGGGTAAATATCAAAGCGACCACCACCGAAGGGCTGGGTTTCACCGGCCGGGGAGAGGGCATTGCCGCTCAGGCCTGTGTGCTGCTCAGTGGGGGCTCTCGACGCGGCGTCAGTTTATGATTATTATAATAAATGGTGACCGGTGATTAAGACCGGTCATCAAAAGCATTTTAGGGGAGAACCAAAGATGGCGGTTAATACCGGAGCGGCCAATTTCATTCATGCTATTATTAATGAGGATTTAGAAACAGGAAAATACGGAGGGCGGGTACACACCCGGTTTCCTCCGGAACCCAACGGGTACCTTCACATCGGCCACGCCAAATCCATTTGCCTTAACTTTGGTACTGCAGCCCGGTATAATGGGTTGTGCAACCTCCGCTTCGATGATACCAACCCCACGAAAGAAGAGGTTGAGTTTGTGGAGTCGATAAAGGCGGATGTCCGGTGGCTTGGTTTCGACTGGGAGGACCGGTTGTATTATGCATCCGACTACTTTGAGCAGATCTACGAGTTTGCGGTCCAGTTGATAAAGCTTGGACATGCCTATGTGTGTGACCTCTCCGCTGAAGAGATCAGGGAATACCGGGGGACCCTGACCCAGCCCGGCAGGAACAGCCCGTATCGAGACCGATCGGTTGAAGAGAACCTGGATCTTTTCCGGCGTATGCGGGCCGGGGAATTCGAGGATGGCTCCAGGGTGCTGAGAGCCAAAATCGACATGACATCCCCCAACCTGAACATGCGGGATCCGGTGATGTATCGCATCCTGCGGCAGACTCACCACCGCACAGGCGACAATTGGTGCATTTATCCGATGTACGACTTTGCTCACCCGTTATCCGACTATTTGGAGGGCATAACTCATTCCATCTGCACGCTGGAATTCGAAGATCACCGTCCCCTCTACGATTGGTATTTGGAGGTCCTGGGCCTTGAGAATCGCCCTCAGCAGATAGAGTTTGCACGGCTCAACCTTACGCATACGGTGATGAGCAAGAGAATACTGCGTCAGCTGGTAGAGGAGGGGATTGTGAACGGTTGGGATGACCCGCGGATGCCTACCATATCGGGTCTGCGCCGGAGGGGTGTAACTCCGGCCGCCATCCGTGACTTCTGTGACCGCATCGGGGTGGCCAAGAGCAACAGCACGGTTGATATTGGACTCCTGGAACACTGTATCCGGGAGGATTTAAGCAAAAATGCCTACCGGGTGATGGCCGTCCTTCGCCCTCTCAAGGTGGTAATTGAGAATTACCCCGAGGATCTGGTGGAGGAGCTCGATGCCGAGAACAACCCGGAGAACCCCGCAATGGGCTCGAGGAAGATACCCTTTTCTCGGGTCCTGTATATAGAACAGGAAGATTTTCTCGAAGACCCGCCGAAGAAGTACTTCCGCCTCTCACCCGGGAAAGAGGTGCGCTTGAAACATGCCTACATCATCAGATGCGAACAGGTGATAAAAGACGAGAGGACCGGGGATATAGTTGAGCTCCGATGCACATATGACCCCACAACCCGCAGCGGACTCGAGTCAGGTAATCGCAAGGTCAAGGGGACCCTGCACTGGGTTTCGGCCCCGCACGCCATTAAGGCGGAAGTCCGTTTATTCGATCACCTATTCCTGGCCCGAAATCCGGCCGAGGAAAAAGATGAACTGGGTTACAGGGCCGTTCTCAATCCAAATTCAATGGAGGTCCTGACCTCCTGTTTGGTGGAACCCGGCCTGGCTGCTGCTACACCTGATCAGAGATACCAGTTCCTGCGGCAGGGTTATTTCGCCCTGGATCCGGAAGATTCAGGTCCTGGAAACCTGGTATTCAATCGGATAGTATCCCTGCGCGATTCCTGGGCTAAGATCCGCAATTCCGGGAACTAGGGGAACGCTTTTCAGGACCTTAGCAGTAGGATTACCCTGAGGCGGTTGCTCAGGGTGGTTTTTTTGGTTTCTGCTGGAAGGTTTGACAGTATTGGGTATGCAATTACGTCATACATGATTACGGTTTTTTGCATTCTGCAGTCGGAAGGAGGGAGACCGGCAGTTGCTGTCGGTCAGGTCAAGGATGAAACAGATAAAGGTCAGATTTGCACCCAGTCCCACCGGTCCCTTACATATTGGAGGTGCCCGTTCTGCCTTGTTTAATTACCTTTTTGCCAGGAAGCAGCGAGGAAAGATGCTGCTGAGGATAGAGGATACGGATCTGGAAAGATCGTCTCCGGAGTTTGAGCGGGAGATTATCGACTCTCTTTCCTGGCTCGGAATAAACTGGGACGAAGGCATCGATGTCGGCGGCGATAACGGGCCCTACCGTCAAACGGAGCGGCTGGATACGTACCAGCGCTATGTTGACCAGCTCTTGAGAAGCGGTCATGCTTACCACTGTTTCTGCACCGAAGAGGAATTGGCCCGGGAACGTCAAGCCCTGCTGGAAAAGGGTGAGATTGTGGCGTACTCGGGCAAATGCCGCCACCTGGATCCGGAGGAACGGCAGAGGAAACTGCGTCAGGGGCTTGTTCCCACAGTGCGTTTTAAGGTTGTTTCCGGCCAAGAGGTGGTAGTCAACGATCTGGTGCGGGGGACTGTTACTTTTAACAGTTCGGAGATTGGGGATTTCATTATCGTTAAATCGGATGGCATTCCCACTTACAATTTTGCCGTGGTGGTGGATGATCACGAGATGGGAGTCACCCATGTGATCCGGGCTGAGGAGCACCTGTCCAATACCCCGCGGCAGCTATTGATTTACCAGACCCTGGGATTCGAAATACCTGAATTTGCCCATATCTCACTAATCCTGGGCAAGGACCGGCAGAAGATGAGCAAGCGGCACGGAGCCACCTCCATTATGCAGTACCGTGAATCCGGTTACCTGCCGGAGGCGGTGTTCAACTTCCTGGCCCTTTTGGGATGGTCCCCCGAGGGTGAACAGGAGATCCTGGGACGGGATGAGATAGTCAAGCAGTTCAGCCTCTCGAGGGTGGCGAAGAATCCCGCGGTTTTTGACCTGGACAAGTTGAACTGGCTGAACGCCCAGCATATAAAGAGGAAAGCGATTATGGAACTGGGAGAGATGCTCAAGCCCTATCTTAAAAGCTCGCCGTTTTGGCATAGTGTAGAGCAGATGGACCAGGCGACTTATGAGGTCTTGATCGAGGCAGTTCGGGATCGCATCGTCCGTCTTGTTGATGTGGTTAAAGAGGTTGAACCGTTCTTTATTCGTCCTCAGTATGAGGCGGATACCCTGGACAGGCTGGAACAACCGGAGGTAAGGGGAATGCTGCAGGGCTTATTGGAACACCTTCCGGATGAGCTTGATCTGGAAGAGGCCCGCAGCTTCATGAAAGGACTGCCTAAAGCCCTGCAACTGCCCGCCAAGCAGGTTTATATGCCCATCAGGTTGGCGTTGACCGGAAGCCCGCAAGGGCCGGAACTGCCGTACCTCCTGGTGGTGATGGGAGTACCGGAGGTTAGGCGGCGGATCACCGGGTTAATATGACATCAGATGATGTATGCGGCGGGCCGAATACGAAGAATGATTGACACGGATCAGCGGCCTGCATATAATGATTCTAATCAAAACTTAAAACTCAAAAAGCGGTGAAGAGGAAGAGTAGGTATCGACTCCCCATCAGAGAGAAATGGTCAGTGGGCTGAGAGCCATTTCGGAACGAGCGGTACTCGAAGTGCGCCTTGGAGCTTAACCATACGGGTTGTTCCGTTATAAACTGTCGAGTGGAGCCCCAGCTCAAGCAGAGTGGGACCGCGAAAAGCTCAGCCTTTCGTCTCTGCACAGGCGAAGGGCTTTTTTGTATTAGAAGATAAATCCGATTGATAAATACTGATGAAGGGGGATAGAGGATAATGGGTATTTTCAAGACCATCAAGCGAGACCTGGATGTGGTCCTGGAAAGAGATCCGGCAGCCCGCAGCCGGCTGGAGGTCCTGCTGTGTTATCCGGGCTTTCATGCCCTGCTGTGGCACCGGTTGGCCCACTGGCTGTATAAGCGCGGCTGGCTGGTTCTGGCCCGTTTGGTATCACAGATCAATAGAACTCTGACCCAGATAGAGATCCATCCCGGAGCCGAGATCGGCGAGGGCTTCTTCATAGACCACGGGGCCGGGGTGGTAATAGGAGAAACTACCGTTATCGGGAATAATGTTACTCTGTACCAGGGGGTTACCCTGGGAGGTACCGGTAAAGAGAGGGGAAAACGCCATCCAACCCTGGGTAATAATGTGGTGGTCAGCGCGGGCGCCAAGATCCTGGGAACGATAACTATTGGCGACAATGTCAAAATCGGAGCCGGGTCGGTGGTGCTGAAGGATGTTCCCCCCAATTGCACGGTGGTTGGGGTTCCGGGAAGGGTGGTAGTCAGAAACGGAACCCGGGTCAAGCCGGAGGAGGAGATTGATCTTAACCATCACCTCTTGCCGGACCCGATTTCCGAAGCCATGCAGGCTCTGCAGAACAGGATAACCTTGTTGGAACAGCGGCTGCATAAACTGGAGAAGGAGGCCGAGCATGATAAAAGTTTACAATACGCAAAGTAGAAAGAAGGAAGAGCTGCACAGCAATAATCCCCCCAGGATCGGGATGTATGTATGTGGGCCTACCACCTACAACTATATACACCTGGGCAACGCCCGACCCCTGGTAGTATTTGACACCATTAGAAGGTATCTTATATACAGAGGGTTTGAGGTAACCTATGTCCAGAATTTCACGGATGTTGATGACAAAATCATCAACCGGGCCCAGGAAGAGAACCGGGAAGCCCATGAAGTATCTGAACACTATATCAACGAATACTTTAAGGATGCCCAGGCCCTTCATGTGCGGGAAGCCGATCTTCACCCCCGGGTAAGCGAGCATATACCCGAAATTATTGAGGTTATCGCTGCTTTAATCGATAAAGGGCATGCTTATGTCAGGGACGGAGATGTCTTTTTTGCCGTCAATTCGTTTCCGGGCTACGGCAAGCTTTCCGGCCGTAGCCTGGAGGATATCCTGGCGGGAGCCCGGGTTGAGGTGGATGACAGAAAAGAGGAACCCTATGATTTTGCTCTCTGGAAAAGCGCCAAACCGGGCGAGCCTTACTGGGAAAGTCCCTGGGGGAAGGGGAGGCCGGGATGGCATATAGAGTGTTCGGCGATGTCGATGAAGTACCTGGGCACTACCCTGGATATTCACGGCGGAGGAGCGGACCTGGTTTTTCCTCACCACGAAAATGAAATTGCCCAGTCGGAGGCCTACAGTGGACAGCCTTTTGTGCGTTACTGGCTGCACAACGGTTTTATTACCGTTAACAAGGAGAAGATGTCCAAATCACTGGGGAACTTTTTTATCGTTCGCGATATCCTGGAAAAGTATTCCGGCAATGTGGTAAGGCTCTACCTCCTGTCCACCCATTATCGGAGCCCCCTGGATTTTGACGATTCCAAGCTCGAGGAAGCGGAAAAGGCCCTCGAACGCATAAAGAATTCCTGGCACCTGCTGCAGGAGGCCGTCCGGGGACCGGGTTCCCATGATATGACCCAGGGGGATGAAGAACTGTCCCGGGAGTTGGAGACCCTGAGAGCAGAGTTCATCATGGCAATGGATGATGATTTTAACACCGCTCTGGCTATCAGCCATATTTTCGGTGTAGTCCGGGCCGTAAACCGGTATTTGGCCGAAGCCAAGACCAGATCCAAGCCGGCTCTGGAACATGCGATGCAGATATTCAGAGAGATGATAGAAATCATAGGGATTGTTCTGGATGCCGAGGAGGAGACCCAACCCGCTTTCAGTAGAGTTGGAGACCTGGTCTCAAGTCTGGTAGAATTCAGGAGACAAGCCCGCCAGGAAAAGGACTACCGGACCGGCGATATGGTGCGGGATCTTTTATACCGTCAGGGAGTCATCCTGGAGGACACCAAGGAAGGCAGCCGGATCCGGATGGAAGCCGAACCGGAAATGGGGAAGCTGATGGCCGATATAATGCAGATGCGCCAGTCGTTACGAAAGGACAGGAATTTCGCCCGGGCCGATCAACTGCGTGAGGCTTTGGCTGAACGGGGCATTGTTATAGAAGACACCCGAGAAGGGTCGAGGTGGAGGTTGGTTGACTAGGTGCTTACATCACCGGAGCTCTCTGATAAGGAATTGGCTCAGATATCGCCCTTGGTAATGGCCTATGTAGGGGATGCGGTATACGAACTGGCGGTTCGCAGCCGAAAGATCATGGACCGAACCCGAAAGATCAGGGATATACACCAGGAGGTCGTGGGACTGGTTAACGCTGAAAAACAGGCCCAATTCCTGAGAAAGATCGAAGACTCCCTTACCGAGGAAGAAATTGCGGTGGTCAAGCGGGGAAGGAATGCCAAGACTCACTCCGTTCCCCGCCACGCGATTACCGCCGATTACCGGTGGAGTACCGGTCTGGAAGCGCTTTTCGGTTACCTGTATCTAAAAGGTGATGAAGAGCGGCTGCGGGAGATCCTGGAGATGATCGATTTTACCTAGGTCGGGGAATTAATCAGGTGCCGGACGCCCGCTCAGGAAGGGAATATGCTGTATAAACCGCCGGGTTTTATCTTACGCCCTTGTTTTTTACAGGATCAGGGGATGTGGGCATTTCTAGTCAAAGTTCCTTGTCTTATAATAAAATAAGGACCACACATCATCTATTATAGAAGAGGTATTATTAACATGAAGGTAAAACTGGTGGCCTATACACCGGAACCCGAAAAGACGGTGGCTCTGGCCGGCCGGATGTGCTACTCCAATCGGGGGGTAGACAACCTGGCGGACACTCTCACCCCGGCAGAGGTGGAGAGAATGGTCAAGATGCTGACCGAGGTGGGACATTTGTCCCCCATTGAGCATGTAAGTTTTACTTTTGCGGTTGAGGGTATAAGCAGGGCATGTTCACACCAGTTGGTGAGGCACCGGATAGCCTCCTATTCTCAGAAGTCGCAAAGGTATGTAGACGAAACCTCTTTTGATTATATTGTACCTCCCAGCATAGCCAATAACCCGGAAGCTCGGGAGCTGTATACCAGGGTGATAAATACCATTCGGGAGAGTTACACGCAGCTGGCCGAGATGGTGCCCCGGGAGGATGCCCGGTACATACTCCCCAATGCCACCGAGACCAAATTGGTGTTAAGCTTCAATGCCCGTTCACTCTATAACTTCTTCTCCCAACGGCTCTGCCTGCGGGCCCAGTGGGAAATCCGGGAAATGGCACAGCTCATGTTGGTGGAGGTTATGAAGGTGGCTCCGCTCCTTTTCTCCAAAGCAGGTCCTTCCTGTGAGGTAGAAGGGATATGCTGGGAAGGAAAAAAGTCCTGCGGCAGATGCGAGGACGTCAGAGAAAGGTAAGATAGATCATTAATGAAATATTACTGGGAATAAACAGCGTGCTTGAGGCTTTGCAAGCGCATCGAAAAATCAAAGTGATTCGTATTGCCAGGAACCAATCAGACCGGCGGCTGCAGCAGATACTGCAGCTGGCTGAGGATAGAGGAATAAAAGTAATAAGAGATGACAAAAAGGTGCTCGATCGCATGGCCTCTTACGGAATACATCAAGGGATACTTGCCGAAGCCGAGCCTTACCGGTATTATTCTCTGGAAGATATCCTGAACCTGGCTGCAGAGCAGGGAGAGGAACCGCTGTTCCTGCTATTGGATGGTATAGAAGATCCCCAGAACCTGGGAGCCATCATAAGAACTGCGGAGGGCCTGGGTGCCCACGGGGTAGTGATACCCAAGCATGGTGCGTGTCCGGTAACACCGGCTGTTACCCGGGCCTCGGCCGGTGCCAGCGAACACCTCAAAGTTGCCATGGTAACCAATCTGGTATCGGCTATGAAAGAACTTAAGGAACGCGGGATATGGATAGTCGGAACCGACAGCCGGGCCGCTGTTTCTTGCTATGATATAGCCTATCCCACAGACATTGCTCTGGTAGTCGGTGGGGAGGGAAAGGGGATCCGCCGGCTTGTTAAGGAGAACTGCGATTATATGGTGAGTATTCCTATGCGGGGACGAGTTAATTCCCTTAATGCCTCCGTATCAGCGGCCATTGTTCTGGCCGAGGTAGTTCGACAACGACGGGCAGCGGCTAGTGATAATGGCTAAATTGATTATCGTCGATGGATATAATGTTATATACAACTGGCCGGAACTTAAAGCCTTGAGTGATGAGAAAATGGAACTGGCGCGGGAAAAACTGATTGATAAACTGAGCAGCTATGCCGGCTACACCGGGAATGAGGTTAAACTTGTTTTTGATGGTCACCTGGTGAAGAGAGGTAAAGGGAGTAGGCAGAAAATTGGCGGCATCGAGGTCATATTCACCCAGAGCGGGAAAACAGCGGATGAGGCCATTGAGAAAATGGTTCAAAAGGCGCAGAAAGAGACGTATGTGGTGACCGGTGATGAGATCGAGCAGTGGGTGATCTTCGGCCGCGGAGCCTGGCGCATGACTCCCAAGGAATTCTGCAAGGAACTGACGGACACCCTTGAAGAAATGAAGACTTATAACCGGGAGCCCACCGTTCAAGAGAGATATCTTTTTTACCGGCTGGATTGGAAAATAAGAGAAATCCTGGAAAGATGGAGAAGAAGTAAATAGTGCCAATGGTTGACGCCTCAGATTTAGTAGGGCTATAATATGTGATAAAAGGGACAGGTTTGCCTCCCGGGGAAGCCCGAAATATGCACAACACAAAACTGGGGGCGTTCACATGAACATGCCGGCCTGCACGAATCATGTCTATGCGTTAGACGAAATGCTGGATGAAGAAATTGTAGAACTGGCACAGGCTAACGATCAACCCGCCACTGAGTATCTGGTAGACAAGTATAAGAACTTCGTAAGAGCAAAAGCCCGGTCGTACTTTCTTATTGGTGCTGATAAGGAAGACATTATCCAGGAGGGGATGATCGGCCTATTCAAGGCTATTCGTGACTACAGAGGAGACAAGCTTACCTCGTTCCGGGCGTTTGCGGAATTATGCATTACCAGACAGATAATAACGGCCATCAAAACGGCCACCAGGCAGAAACACATACCGCTAAATTCCTATGTGTCGCTCAACAAACCCATTTATGACGATGAGTCCGACCGAACTTTAATGGACATTCTGTCCACCACTCGCATAACCAATCCTGAAGAGATAGTGATCAGTAAAGAGGAATATTTCTGTATTGAAAAGAAAATGGGAGAGATTCTGAGTTCCCTTGAGTGGAAGGTTTTGATGGCTTACCTGGAAGGCAAGTCATATCAGGAAATCGCTTACGACCTCAAACGGCACGTCAAATCAATCGATAATGCCCTGCAGAGAGTTAAGCGCAAATTGGAGAAATACCTGGAGGACCGAGAAGATATTTAAGTACCGGTCATTCCTTGACAATTCTCTTCGAGCGCGTATAATAGTTAATGCGTGCGACATCGAGCCGACGTAGCTCAACTGGCAGAGCAGCTGACTTGTAATCAGCAGGTTGCGGGTTCGAGTCCCATCGTCGGCTCCAGACATGTAAGTATGGAGGGATACCCAAGCGGCCAAAGGGGGCAGACTGTAAATCTGTTGGCACCGCCTTCGCTGGTTCGAATCCAGCTCCCTCCACCATATAGTATTGACAACAGTATTGGGATAGATATAATTATACAGCGAAAACCTTTACATCGCGGGGTGGAGCAGTTGGTAGCTCGTCGGGCTCATAACCCGAAGGTTGTCGGTTCAAGTCCGGCCCCCGCAACCATGTTTATTAAGCCCATATAGCTCAGTCGGCAGAGCGTATCCTTGGTAAGGATAAGGTCACCGGTTCAAGTCCGGTTATGGGCTCCATCGATATGGCGGTGTAGCTCAGTTGGCTAGAGCATGCGGTTCATACCCGCAGTGTCCGGGGTTCGAATCCCTGCACCGCTACCAGGTCAGGTAAGGAAGTGGGTATAACTCACTTCCTTTTTTAGTAGTGGACAGTTGCTTTGGAGACCGGTTCATTCAAGGAGGAATTTGGGTATAAACCTAGAAATAAGCCCAAGATGATATTAGAAAAGGAAAGGTGAGCAGGTAATGGCAAAGCAGAAATACGAAAGGACCAAACCGCACGTAAAC
>LFRU01000106.1 GCA_001512495.1 Syntrophothermus sp. DTU052
CTGTTTGGCGACGATGGTCGGGTCATCATAGAGCTCGAGTGCATTTACCGCTACCACATCACCGGCCTGCACCACGTGCAGCAGACTGACTTCTCGGGCCGAGCCTTTCTCTACCAGCTTCCGAGCCGTCTCCACCGCCTTCATGGAGGCTTCCGAACCGTCAACCGGTACTAATACCTTGTTAAACACAGGAACACCCCTTTTCTTCCTCAGCTACCAAGCAGGATGCCAAAACTACGTTTAAGGCTTCAAAGTGTAGACTGATTCCATCACCTGTGAACTATCCTGACCCGCATCGTTTGGTGCATCGCCGGGCCCCAGGCTCTCCTGATGCCTCCGCCTCAGGTTGCTTACCTCCATTATAAGCCAGATTGCAGTAATGATGGTCGAAATAGAATCGGCAACCGGCCCGGTAAAAAGAATCCCGTCAAGCCCATAGAACCGGGGCAGAATTAATAAACAAGGAATAAACACCAACACCTGGCGCGAGAGGCTTAGCAACATGGAATGAATCGGTTTTCCAATCGCCTGGAAAAACCCGGCTCCAACCATCTGCAATCCGATGATCGGCATAACCGCTGTAAAGATAAGCAAGGCCCGGCTTCCAAAAGCTATTAATTCGACATCCTGGTTGTTAAAGAGCGATATGAGCTGAGCGGAATAAATCCGGGTTACAGTGAACCCGAATACGGCAATGGCGGTTGCCCCCAAAAGAGCATACTTTAACACCTGCGTTACCCGTTCATATTTCCGGGCACCGAAATTGTATCCTATGATGGGCTGGGCGCCGCCATTAATTCCAATGATGGGCATCACAATCACGGACATCAGAGTCATGACTATTCCCATGCCTGAGATCGCCAAGTCGCCACCATAGGTCTTGAGGCTGTTATTGAGAAGCCCCCCCAGGAGGCTCTGGGCAAACTGCATAGCAAAGGGTGACATCCCCATGAACATTATGGTCGTAACCAGTCGCCACCGGAGCGGGAAGTTCTTGCGGCGTATCTTTAATTCCCCTTTTCCCAGAGCAAAGTGGGTGATAATCCAGGTAGCCGACACCGCCTGGGAGATAATAGTAGCATAAGCGCCCCCTTTCATCCCCCATCCAAAGACGGTTACAAATAAGAATGTAAGAATAATATTGCAGATAGAACTGATAAGCATGGTTACCATGGCTTTGTTGGGATTACCCTCGGCTCTGAGGAAGTTGTTCATCCCGAAACTCAACAAACCAAAAACAGTCCCCAGGATGACGATCTCCATATAATCTCTGGCATAGGGCAAAACCGCATCGCTGGCACCGAAGAGTCTCAACATCGGTTCCATGAAGGTTAAACCGAAGGCGGTAATAAGCAGTGAGGTTATGATCAATAACACTACCGCATTACCCATAACCCGCTCGGCCTCTTCCTTTCTCCCCTGACCCAACCGGATGGAAACCAGGGTGGTCGCACCCATACCCACCATGGCTCCAAAAGCGACCTGGATCATCATCGCGGGGAAGGCAACCGTTAGGCCTGCGATGCCCAAAGACCCCACAGCGTTGCCAATAAAGATCCGATTCGTAACATTATAGAAAGCTTGTACCAGCAGTCCAACGATAACGGGTATTGAAAACACCAAGAGCAGTTTGCCTGGATTTTCAGTTCCTAATCTTTTTGACCTTTCCATATAAGCACCAGTCTCCAAACACTAAATACCTGGACTCGATCACCCAATCACGTACGGATGCCGGAGTAAGAATCTGCCTCCCTACCCGGCTTTGTCAGTATTCGATTCTCAACATTGATAAGCCTGACACCGTATTGCTTAATTAGATAACTCCTGACATGTGTCCTATTGTACCACTACTGGCCCCTTTTGCGTTTCCCTGATTGTGCAAATTAGAAGCTGTGCGCCAGGAGAATCCGAGCCTACCTGCAAAGCATACGTCGACAGGTTAACTGACGCCTTCCCCAACAGTTTAGCAAAAAAAGACTGATTCTACTTTTACCGGTAACATCCGGCAACTCCATTACCACATTAATCATTACCTCGACAGCTGTAAAATCATGATTATTACCGTACAGAAGGCAGGAAATAAGGATCCTGCATCCGCATAGTTCACTTTGAAACCGTTGCGGCGGACTTTTATCCAGCCGGGACAATCATTAAAATATAGATCAGACCACGAAGAATTGGAGGAAAACCATGTTAACTCGACAGGAAGCATTTAATCTGCTGCAGAAGTACAACCGGAGCGAAAACCTAATTAAACACGCCCTGGCGGTGGAAGCAGTTATGCGATACTTTGCCCGGCAGCTGGGGGAGGATGAGGATTACTGGGGCAATGTGGGACTGCTTCACGACCTTGACTATGAACTTTATCCGGAGGAGCACTGCCACAAGTCCAAAGAGATCCTGGAGCAGGAAGGCGTCAGTGAAGACATAATTCACGCTGTAATCTCCCACGGGTGGAATATATGCACCGATGTGGAACCAACCCGGCGGATGGAAAAAGTCCTCTACACCATTGATGAGCTAACCGGTCTGATCACTGCTACTGTTTACATGCGGCCCAGCAGGAGCATCCTGGATCTGGAGGTCAAGTCGGTAAAGAAGAAGTTCAAGACCCCCAGTTTTGCCGCCGGTGTCAACCGTGAAGTTATAACGAAGGGCGCCGAAATGCTGGAGATGGACCTGGATACTGTCCTCAAGTGGACCATTGAAGGCATGAAGGAAGCCGCCTCGGAACTGGGCCTGGCCGGAGAATAGCCGCAGGTGATACAACGGAGAACGTTCGGGGACATTTTCGTGATTATTATCCTAACCCATGCCGGCGTGGGGGTTTTTCCGATACATCGAGGTTTCCGAAAGTATCAAGCCCCGGCATAGAAGACTTCTTCAACGTTGTTCAAGAGAAACGGCTCCTTTCGAAAGGAGCCGTTCATTCTTTTACAGCCGATTAAGCCCGCATCGCCGGTTCACTTTGTTAAAATGCGGGTACGCAGGAACCCTGATAGGTCTCCTCCAGGAACTGCCTGACTTCTTCGGACTGAAGAGCAGCAGCCAATTTCTTGATGGCCTCATTATCCTTGTCCTCCGGTCTTACCACCAGAACGTTGGCAAACGGGGAATCCTTGGGCTCCATGGCAATTGAATCTTCAACCGGGTTCAGTCCGGCTTCCAATGCATAATTACTGTTGATGACACAGACATCCAGGTCTTCCAGGGACCGGGGCAGCATGGCGGCATCCATCATTTCAATATCCAAGTTCAAAAGGTTCTTGACGATGTCACGCTCGGTTGCAGTTATCCCTGCGCCTTCTTTCAGCTCCAGCAATCCTGCAGCCTCGAGAACCATCAGGGCCCGCCCGCCATTGGTAGCGTCGTTGGGAATGCCGACAGTAGCGCCTTTGGGCACTTTGTCAACGCTGTCATACTTATTGGAGTAGACTCCCATGGGTTCGTTATGGACTTTTGCGATCCACACCAGGTCGGCATTGTTTTTCGTATTATAGTCCTCCAGGTAAGGTATGTGTTGGAAGAAGTTGGCGTCTATCTGTTTGTCCTTGAGTGCCGGATTCAACAGCACATAATCGGTAAACACCTTGATCTCCAGCTCAATCCCCTGCTCCTGCAGCATGGGTTTGACTACTTCCAGTATCTCGGCATGAGGTTTGGCGGTACAGCCCACTACCAGTGAGTTATCAGCGGCGTTCTGGCTGCCGCACCCTGCTACCAGGCCGCCAACCATCAGTAAACAGCACAGGATAACCAGCAATCTTTTCATTCCGTTACCTCCTTTTCTTTGCAACTCGTGCTGCCAGGTTATCTCCCAGCATCTGCATACCCTGAACCAGGATAATTAGCACTATTACGGTCGACCACATCACCAGGTCCTCATAACGCTGGTAACCATAATAATAGGCCAGTGTTCCCAAGCCACCTCCCCCCACGATGCCGGCCATGGCAGAATATCCCACCAGGTTGATGGTGGTTATCGCGACCCCGAGACACAGTGATGGCAGGGCCTCGGGAACCAATACCTTATATATCACCTGCCAGGCACTGGCACCCATCGACAGGGCCGCTTCAACCAGTCCCCACTCAATCTCCTTGAGCGATGTCTCAACCAATCTAGCCACAAAGGGGATCGCGGCCAGGGTAAGGGGGACAATTGAAGCTACAGTACCGATGTAGGTCCCAACCACTAAACGGGTAAAAGGTATTATCAGTATTAAAAACACGATAAAAGGTATGGAACGGACAGCATTGACAATTGAACCCAACACCTGGTTGACTCTGATGTTTTCCAGGACGTGTCCCGGTGAGGTGGTTACCAGAATAATCCCCAGGGGCAATCCAAAGACATAGCTGAAGAAGGTCGATATAACCACCATATATATGGTCTCCCAGGTAGCCACCGCCAGGGCTTCCGGAACCCAGTTGTTGG
>LFRU01000096.1:0-10171 GCA_001512495.1 Syntrophothermus sp. DTU052
TGCCCGAAAAGGGGAATGTTCAAAAGGGCACCTGATCCAGTGTTGAGTATTTGACGCTTACTCCTGTATTATTAGTAATAGTAATAGCTATATATACAAATGGGGAAACCTATTTTTTTTATACATAAGAGACCGGGCTTGAAAGGTAAGCCCTTCAGTTTAATTAAATTCAGAACTATGCGCCTGCCGCGACCAGGTGAAAATATATATTTAACTGATTCTGAACGAGTAACTAAGCTAGGAAACTTTTTACGTAATTATAGTTTGGACGAGTTACCGGAACTGATTAATGTTCTAAAAGGGGATATGAGTCTGGTTGGACCTCGACCGCTTCTAATGGAATATTTAGACTTATATACTGAAGAACAAAAGCGGCGTCATGATGTAAAGCCTGGAATTACTGGTTGGGCACAGGTCAACGGACGGCAAAACATTACCTTTTCTAAGCGCTTTGATTATGATGTCTGGTATGTTGATAATATGAGCTTTTGGTTAGATTTGAAAATATTATGTTTAACGATTAAAAAGGTTTTTATAAAAGAGGGTGTTATTACAGGACAATCCATTTCTGATGTTGATGATATAGGACTGCTAATGGCTGCTAGTAATGATGATTTGGAAAGGGGGAATATTAATGATTTATGGGGAAAAAGTTAAATTAAGACCAATTGAAGAAAATGATTTATCTCTGATGGTTCAGTGGTTGAATGATCCTGAAATAAAACATTTGGTCGTTGGATGGGACTTTCCAAAATCGTTGGCTCAACAAAAAGAATGGTATCAAAACTCATTAAATGGTGAAAAAAACCAACGCTGGATAATTGAAAATTTAGATGGAGAAGTCATAGGGCTTACGGGTTTGTGGGATATAGACTGGCATAACCGACAAGCACTCAGTGGGATTAAGTTAGGAAGACCTCAAGATAGAGGTAAGGGATGTGGTACAGATACCATTATGACAGTAATGGCTTATGCTTTTCTTTTCAGGTTATCAATCAATGCTCAATGAGGCTAATGCCGGTGTCTTTATACCGACTGGTAATCCAGATTCTATTGTGCAAGCTATTCACTATTTTAGGGATATGAACCCTGATGAAAGAAATCTCTATGGTTCTAGGGGGAAAAAGTGGGTTGAAGAAAATCACAGCTATGAAAATATAGCTCTGAGATATTACAACAAAATGATGGAGTTGTTCTAAGGAAGCAGTCAAACAGATTTATCTTAAATAATTACATTCGGAGGGTAACCCATGTACCCATTTGTTAAGCGTTTTATCGACGTAGTCGGAGCAGTAGTGGGGCTAATTGTTCTGTTCCCTTTTTTGGTGATTACAGCAATTGCAATTTGGGTACGGATGGGTACACCGATTATATTCAAACAGATGCGACCAGGGCTTAATGGTAAGCCCTTTTATATGTACAAATTTCGTACTATGACTAATGAAAAGGATGAACAGGGGTGCCTTCTTCCCGATGAGCAGCGTCTTACTAGGTTGGGGAGGTTTTTGCGCAGTACTAGTCTGGATGAACTGCCTGAGTTGTTTAATGTATTAAAAGGTGATATGAGTTTGGTAGGGCCTCGCCCTCTGCTAATGCGGTACTTGGATCGGTATAGCACAGTACAAGCTAGGCGGCATGAAGTGAAGCCGGGTATTACCGGTTGGGCACAAGTTAATGGGCGTAATGCTATTACCTGGGAAGAGAAGTTTGCTCTGGATGTATGGTATGTGGATAATTGTTCTTTTTGGCTCGATATCAAAATACTGGCTATGACAATGATAAGGGTATTTAGGCGGGAAGGAATTAGTGCTGAGGGTGAGGTGACCATGCCGGAGTTTATGGGGAATTTATTTAATAAAAACAATCAGGGAGTCTTGCAAGCTGCTGCTACAGACGATAATAAATAAGCTTATGAAATATGTTAGGGAGAATTCAGTATGACTGAAAAACTGAAGCCACTAGTGATAATTGGTGCTGGGGGGCTAGGAAGAGAGGTAGCTTGGTTAGTCGCTGATATAAATCGCCAGAGACGGGAATGGGATTTTGTTGGATTTGTAGATGATGGCGTACAAGACAAAACTCCTGAGGGATATCCTGTTTTAGGCACCCTTAATTACTTCTTTGAATTATCCTCACATCCTTGGGCAGTAGTAGCTATCGCTGACTCAAAGGCGAGGAAAGCAATAACCCAACAGCTGCATTTTCACGGGATAAACATTGCTACTTTAATTCACCCTTCGGTCAGCATGTCTGGTTTTGTTCAAATTGGAGCCGGTTCCATTGTTTGCTCTGGTGTGGTTATTACCACTAATGTTAGCCTGGGACAAGCCAGTATAGTCAACCCAAAATGCTTTATAGGGCATGATACAGTTTTGGAGGATTTTGTTAGCTTAATGCCAGCCTCTAGTTTGGCTGGAGAGGTTAAAGTAGGAGAAGGTTGTTGTTTTGGACTAAACTCGTGTGTTATAAATCGTACAAATATCGGCAAGTGGAGCATCATTGGAGCAGGAGCGACGGTAATAAGTGATATACCTGATTATAGTGTAGCGGTTGGCGTACCGGCTCGAGTAATAAAATATAGGGATATGAGATCCGAAGATAGATTTCACTGCAGACTGTAGACAAAGAGATTTCCATAACGCCTTACGCCTCGCAATTGTCACCTGTAATGCAGGTAACGATGAATGAAAAGGGTTTTCGATAACCATTCTTACAGCAATGAGCGGAAATGACAAGTAAATCACAGCTGGAAAGTATGTGGAAGCATTTTCAGGAGGATTTTATAATGAATAGGCATTCTCGTATTTTCCTTTCTCCTCCTCACATGAGCGGACGCGAAGAATTATATATAAAAGAAGCTTTTGCGAGTAACTGGGTAGCCCCGTTAGGGCCTAATGTGACTGCTTTTGAAAAGGAAGTGGCGGCCTATGCCGGTGTGAAAGGAGCTTTGGCAGTAAGTTCGGGAACAGCTGCTATCCATCTGGCTTTACGGTTGCTGGTGATTGGACAAGGGGATATTGTGTTCTGCTCCAGTCTGACCTTTATTGGTAGTGTAAATCCTATTCTTTATTTGGGTGCTATACCGATTTTTATTGATTCCGAGCCGGAAAGCTGGAATATGTCACCGAAAGCTTTGGAAAAGGCTTTTAAATGGGCCCAACAAACGGGTAAGATGCCCAAAGCAGCGGTTATTGTAGATTTGTATGGGCAGAGTGCTGATTATGATGCGTTGCTGGGAATTTGCAATGGCTATGGGGTTCCAGTAGTGGAAGACGCGGCAGAAGCGATGGGGAGCACATATAAGGGTAAAGCCTGCGGTACCTTGGGGAAGTTTGGAGTCTATTCCTTTAATGGCAATAAGATTATAACCACTTCTGGTGGTGGTATGTTATTGTCTGATGATGCGGAAGCTCTGGAGAAAGCGCTATTCTGGGCAACCCAGGCGCGGGATCCGGCTCCCTGGTATCAGCATTCGGAAATGGGCTACAACTATCGCATGAGCAATGTGGTGGCGGGGATTGGCCGGGGACAGTTAACGGTGTTGGACGATCGGGTTAAAGCTCGTCGAGAGGTTTTTAAACGGTATAAGGAAGCTTTAAGGGATATTCCCGGAGTGGGCTTTATGCCGGAAGCTAGTTATGGACAAGCTAACCGGTGGTTGACGGTAATGACCCTCGAATCGAATCAAACCTCAATCACACCAATGCAGATAATAGAGGCTCTGGAAGCAGAAAACATCGAAGCCCGCCCGGTATGGAAGCCTATGCATTTGCAGCCGTTGTTTGCTGAATGTATGTATTTTACCCATGAAGATAATGTAAGCATATCCGACCGGCTTTTCAGCAGTGGAGTTTGTTTGCCATCCGGTTCAAGTTTATCGGTAGATGACCAACAGCGGGTTATAGACTGTGTAAAAAAGTGTTTAACCTCCAGATAATAAAATCAAGAAAGCCCAGATGTCCATGATTCACATAAAAGACACCTCAATTAAAACGAGTGTTGCTGCTGTTTATGGCGATTTTGGGGCATTTCTAGGGATTATATGAAGAGCTTCATAACTGCGGGGGATGAGATCACGTTGTCAATGTTTTAGTTGACGATTAGAAGCAGGAAAACTGAACTAATTATAGAAATATATTTACTCATGCCAGGGGCTATAATAGAGCGTTTATTAGTGTTTAATAAGGAAGGAATCCAATATGAACCAGCATAATGAACAGACAGGGTACAATTACGGGTATGATGAAATCGACCTGCGAGACATACTTCGTACACTGATCAAATGGAAATATACGATAATCAGTATAACGTTGATTTGTATGCTTATTAGCGGCATAGTAAGTTTCTTTTTTTTGGACCCGGTCTATGAAGCGAGTACTGTAATGGTTATTATACAGACTGAAATGCAAAAACAGTCAGTGGGCAGTATTGAAGAAATGGTTAATAAGATGGGCGAACTGCCTGTAGTTACCCCTCAAAGTGCAGTTGAACAAATTAAAGCCCCAGGAATTCTACAGGGTACCATTAAGAAACTTGATCTGGAGTATAATTGGAGACACCTTGGCAATATGATAAGAACTGAACAAATAAATGATACTAATTTGGTTAGAATCGTAGTCAGCAACCGGGACCCAAAGTTGGCAGCAGATATTGCCAATACAGTAAGAGAAGAGTTTCTTACCCATATGAATCAGCTTAATGAGCAGAAACTATCTCGTTCTCTTACGACAATGGAAAACAAGTTATTAAAGGACGAAATGGAAGCATTGCAATTAGCGAACGATCAGCTAAAACAGCAAAAACTACAATCCCGCTCCATTGAATTCTTGAGTACCCAACTTAGTAAAAAAAATGAAGACTTGGCAAATTTCCAATCTAGCCTTATAAGTGCGGAGATCCAAAGAGATGCGTTGCGGAATGGAATTAGGCAGTGTTTAGAAAACCTTGCAAAGACGCCGAAGACCATAACTACTGTTAGTACGGCGGAAGGGATTGTGTCATTACCTGTTGAGTCTATCGAGATAACAGATGGCAAGGTTATTAGCGAGAATCTTAATGAAGCCTATATTGAGGTACAGAACTTGTACAACGAAAAGACAGCGGCTCTTGCGGAAACGGAGGCTGAAATAGCTAAGACCAAGGAGAAGATTAAACAACTGGAAGAGGAAATTCGCAATATGGAGGCTGAACTAATCAACAACCAGATTGAGGAAAAGAGATTGCAAGATGAAGTAGATCGCAGGGAAGAAACGGTTAAGGTGTTGAATTCCAAAATATCCGAAGTGAAAATGGCTGAAGCTTTGGACTTGGCCGGCCACACTATACTGACTGTTTCTCCAGCAGTTACTCCTGAACACCCGGTTAAACCCAACAAGATACTTAATATTGCCATTGCTGCGGTTTTGGGTCTGATGGCTGCAATATTTGGTGTGTTTTTGGTCGAATACATGAAGAATGGTAAACAGCAGGTCTAAACTATTCGGAAGCTCATCAATAGCGTTCACGGAGAAGATATCATGGTCGGCACCTGTGTATACCAGGTGTCGTTTTAAGTAATTTCACACCTCATCTCTGTCAAGGTGGGTGGTCTGCAAATGAGGTCAATCCTTTGCGTTATCATAGGGGATGCTGAACCTCCCAGATGCTGAATTTTGAGGTGCATCATGCTGATTCAATGCACCAGGAAACTCCTGGATGAAATGAAAACAACGCCGGACACTTTTGACAATGAAGAACCGATTTTCTCCTGGCATGCAAACATGATTAGAGTGAACGGCAGGAAAACAGTGGTTTTGATGAATGACAGCAACAGGTATGTCATTGTTCTCTATGGCCTGAAGGCAAGCGATTTCAAAAGACTGGATGATATTATCATTCAAGCTATCCGGGAAACGCTGCAGGAAGAGCATATCAGGGATGAAGTGATCGCGCATTATATTGGTCACGCCAAGGAAGTCACCTATACCAAAACCAAAGATCGTTCAGCCGTGGCCAAACTGAACTGGGCCTGTGACTCAGTATTCTTTTACCAAAATCTCATACAAAATGGAGCAATTATTCAGAGCGATATGAGTACCCGGATAAGCCGGCTCCGAGTTGGTGGTGTTTCAAATAATAGGATATTACCTAATCAGACACTCTATCAGGATCTTGAATCCCTGGTTGGTCAGCCGATTTTTGGCTGTAAAGCGGCAGTACTCAAGGTAACAATGGATCTGGAAAGGCATAGTGTATGGCGCCGGATAGCAGTACCCGTGAATAGTAGGTTTTCTCGGTTACACAGGGTTTTGCAGGCTGCGTTCGGTTGGCGAGATTACCATCTGCACGAATTCTATATATATGGCAGTGAAAAACATGATAATCGGGAATACATAAACCACCCCGGGTATCATAGGGAAGGGTATCGGCTGCGTGTTTGCGTGGTCGATAGTGAAGAAGCATTCGATTATGGTGAAGATGTACCAATGGTTCACGAGGCTGATGCCATGCTGTCAGATTATATTCCGGCCCCGATGAAATACACTTATGATTTTGGAGATAATTGGCAGCATTATATTGAAGTAGAAAGTGTAATTGGTGATTATGACAAAAACTACCCGGTCTGTCTTGCGGGTGAAGGGAACGCGCCGCCTGAAGATGTGGGTGGAGAGTATGGGTATGCGGAATTCCTGGCGATCATGGCCGATAAAAAGCATCCGGAACATGACCAAATGGCAGCATGGGCCGCCAGCCAGGGGTATAAGGATTTTAATATTGAGCAGGTGAACCGAGCGATTAGGTACAATTATTAGGATTTATACAGTTTTTATTATGGGGATACTTTTCGTTTCTCTCCTCCTTACCTCACCGTCCCCCTGTAATCCGAGCTGAAAACCCGGTAGTTTATTTCCGGGAAAATGTTGTTCTCCGATTCCAGTTGTTCCAGCCATGGTTCGTCGTAGCGGTCTTCGCTAATGGCGTAGAAGAGCCGGGTGAAGTTGTGCAGGTGGGTTTTGGTCCTCCTGATGGCGTAGTCGACCATGGTGCCGGACTTCATGATGAAAGCCCAGTCGGAGGATTGGGCGAGAAGTAGTTCTCGAGCCGCCTGGTTTAAGGCCCGGGCTTTAAGGCCGTGGGCGTCCCGGTTTTCGTTGGCCAGGTTGATCATGCGTTCGCCGGCTTTGTGGAGGTGGCGGTAGATCCACTCGTTGGACTTCTCCAGCCATACCTCGTTGTACCCCTTGTGACCCCAGCTGGAGGCGTTGGGGACCGACACCTGGTTGATGGGGTACATCTCCAGGTATTCGCTGGGGGTGATCAGCCGGTAGCTGTTCTGGTCGTAGGCGGTTTTGCGGAAGAAGTAGTTCAGGAAGTCGGGGCCTTCAAACCACCAGTGGCCGAAGAGTTCGGCGTCATACGGGGCTACTATCAGGGGTTTGCGGTCCATCAGTCCTGCCAGGTATTCCAGCTGGTGCTGCCGGTTGAACATGAAGTTCCCGGCGTGCAGGGCGGCCTTTTCATCGGCCCAGTCGGGCTGGTACGGCTCCTTGTGCTCGGTGTTGCCGGTGATGCGGTAGTATTTGAGTCCGGTATCCACCCTGATCCCGTGGGGCAGGAAGTCCTTGATGTATTCGTAGTCCAGGTCGTAGCCGATGTCCCGGTAGAATTCGCGGTAGTCGGGGTCGCCGGGATATCCCTCCTTGGAACTCCAGACCTGTCTGGAGGTCTCGGTGTCCCGTCCGAAAGCCGCCACTCCCGAAGGGCAGTAGATGGGAGCGTAGACCCCGTACTTGGGGCGCCGGGAGGCATACATGACTCCGTGGGTGTCGGTGAAGAAGTAGCGCAGTCCAAATTCCCTCAGTATGTAGTCATGGCCCGGTTTGTAACCGCATTCCGGGAGCCAAATCCCACGGGGTTTCCGGCCGAATACCTGCCGGAAGAGCTCCACGCCAACCGCAACCTGAGCCCGGACTATTTCATCCTGCAGCCCGATAAGGGGCAGGTAGCCGTGGGTGGCGCAGCTGGTGATAAGCTCCACCCGCCCTGTGGTTAGAAGCTTGCGGAAGGCATTCAGGATGTTGCCGCCGTTCTCGTCAAAAATCATCCGGTGAATGCTGTGGTACCGCTTTTTGTACAAGCGCGCGGTATAGTTAAACTCGGGCGTGTTGCGGGTCCTTTCCACTTCCAGAGCCGCCAGTTCCATCAGGCTTTCCAGGTGCCGCCGGTATTTTTTCATGACCAGTTCGTCCTGCAGCATGCTGATAAGCGGGGGACTGAGGGAGATGGTGATGCGGAATTCGATATCGTCAGCCGCCAGTTTTTCCAGCATCTGCAGGATGGGGACGTAGGTTTCGGTTATCCCCTCATAGAGCCACCTTTCCTCCAGGTATTCCTCACCTTCGGGGTGGCGGACGTAAGGGAGATGGGCATGCAGTACCAGGCATACCAGTCCTTTTTCCATGCTAACCTTCCTTTCTGTACATGAAGGGAGAGGTAAGGTCGTCCAGCGGGAAATCCCCCAGCCGTTTCAGGAGTTTCTGCTCGTAATCATTGACCAGCATCCATTCCTCATCAAAGAGGTGGGAAAGGCTGTCCCGCGGCGTTACCACCGTGTTGGAAACGGCCAGAGAGATAAACTCCCGGCCGTGCTTGAGACCCAGATGACAGTAGAAAGGGGTCGAGCTCTTGCCCACCCGGATATGCCAGTCGCGGGCCGTACCTCCGACGTTTATATCAAAGTATCCCATATCGTCCGATAACTCAATTACCCGAAGCGTCACGTTATCCCGGCTGGCTGCTGCCTCTCCGTACTGACGAATCAAACTCTCCCAGTGATGGTCGCTGATTTCCCAGTAGGCGAAAAGCCATTCGGGGTCGCGAACCATCAGGACCACGCGGGTGTCGTTGTAGCTTTCGGGCAGCTCCGGTACCAATGCGGGAACCGACGGCTGAATTTCAACTGGGGCCAGGTCCTCGGAGGTCTCCATGGTAAACATCCTGCGAGGAGGCTGAGCCTCTTGCCCTTTACGGTCGGGGCGCAGAAGGATTAATGCTACGATCACTGCAGCTACGATGAGTATGGTGATTATAACTCCAGTCATGGTATCCTCCTTTGTTGTGTCTGATAAAACAACCGGTTAAGTGGAATAATGATTCCGCGGATATTATTCCCCAACCGATTGATTAAATTGCGAGGGATTAAATGAGAGACATCGTTATGGGCAACGGCGCCATGATGCTCAATTTTGATGGAGAACTTAATCTCCGGGACCTTTACTGGCCGTATGGGGGTTTTGAGAACCACGGCGATCGCAATCGCAGTTCCTGTGCGGTTTATGCCGACCAGCGACTGAGCTGGCTTTTCTATCCGGAGTGGGAAAAACGCCTGGGATACCTGCCGGACACTCCGGTTACAAGGATACATGCGGTTAATCAGAACCTGGGTCTGGAGCTGGAAATCAACGATGCCCTCCACCCGGCGGACGACCTCTACTTAAAAAGGATTGTGGTCAGAAACCTGCGGGAATATCCCCGGGAGATTAAATTCATTTTCTACCAGGATTTTTCCATACGGGGAATCGAAGCCGGAGACTCGGCGGTATACGATCCCCAGACCGGAGGAGTCTACCACTACAAGCGGGGATGTTATATCCTGGCCAACTGCCGGACCTCTAAAGGGGGTGCGGATGAATACTCCACCGGGGTCAAGCGTTACCGGGGTCGGGAGGGTACTTACAGGGATGCGGAGGACGGGTGCCTGGCTCTCAACCCCGTAGCCGACGGCTCGGTAGACAGCGCCATCGGGGTCAGGGTCGAGCTTCCCGCACGGGGAGAGGAGGAGGTCTGCTATTGGCTGGTGGCCAGCCACGGGCTGGAGGAACTGCGGGGGGCCAACCGACGGTTTCTGGAGCGTTCCCCAGCCGCGTGGGTGATGGAGATTGCGCGCCATTACCAGAGCTGGATTAAGCGCAGCCACCGGGATTTCCGGGACCTTACCTCCCGGCAGGTGGAGCTGTTTAAGAGCAGCCTTTTTACCATCCGGAGCCAGATCGGCCGCCGGGGGGCGGTGGTGGCGAGTTCGGATGCCGACACCTTCCTGGTGGCTCGGGACCACTATATGTACCTGTGGCCGCGGGACGGGGCCATGGTGGCGCACGCCCTGGACCTGGTCGGCTATCCGGAGGAAGCTCGC
>LFRU01000096.1:10293-37209 GCA_001512495.1 Syntrophothermus sp. DTU052
GATGACGACCTGGTGCTGTCGCTCTATGAGCGGATGATACGGCCGGCCTTAAAGTTTATGTCCGGTTACCTGGATGCGGAAACAGGGCTGGTGGCCCCCAGTTGGGACCTGTGGGAGGAAAGGCGGGGGATACTGAGCTTCACCTGCGGTGCGGTGTACGGGGCCTTGCAGTTGGGGCAGTCACTGGCCCTAGCGGCGGGAGACCACGAAATGGCTGACCGCTCCCGAATTGCTGCCGGCCTCCTGCGGCAGGCTATGGCGGCGCACCTTTACCTTCCTGAGTTAGGGCGATTTGTGCGGGGGTTGTTCCCGGATCGGGATGGGAAACTGATCCCCGACTATACCCTTGATGCCAGCATGTACGGCCTGTTCGCCTTCGGAGCCTTCCCGGCCGATGACCCCCGGATCGAGTCGACCATGAAGGCTGTTGGGACCGAGCTTTGGGTCAAAACCGATGTAGGGGGGGTAGCCCGCTATACCGGCGACTATTACCATCGGGTGAGCGACGATCTGGAAACGGTCCCCGGCAATCCCTGGATAATCACCACCCTGTGGCTGGCCGACTGGCATATCGCCCGGGGAACGCGGGAGGACCTGGAGCGGGCCCGCAACCTGATAGAGTGGGCTGTCAGCCATGCCGGAGGCGGCAACCTCCTGTCGGAACAAATTCACCCCTACACCGGGGAGCCGGTGTCCGTCTGCCCCCTGACCTGGTCGCATTCCACCTTGGTCAAGGTGATTATGGACTACCTCTTAAAGCTGGAATCTGTTAAGCTAAACTAACGTAGGATTTATTATGGGGTTTGTGGGCTACCGCCAAAAACAGGAGTTGGGGGGCGGAACATGAATTTTCCTGGAGAACAGCCCCGCTGGGGGCTGATCCATGTCTTACTGATACCGTTGTTCGTCATGGGACTGCAGCTGCTTTATATTACCCTGGGATTGGACCTTTTTTCCTACCTGGTCCGCACGGCAGGTCTGCCCCCAACCAAGGTTTCCGAGTTTGTCCTGGATTACCTTTTGTATTTCTTCTACTTTGCAACCGGCATCGGGCTGGTTCTGCTGGCGACTTCCTCCCGGTTGGAGAGGGTCGGCTTTAAACGGCAGGATCTCAGGCTGATCTTGAAATGGGGTGTGGGCGGCGGACTCATCCTGTTCGTGATGGTTCTCGGAGCAGGTGTTATTATCCAGCTGCTGCAGCCTTCCCTTCCGCCCCAGCCTTTTGAGGAGGTCCTGCGTAAGGTGGTAACCGGGAAGGAACTGCTATTGATGATCCTGGTCGGCTCCGTGCTGGCACCGCTGGTAGAAGAGGTTTACTTCCGGGGAATGGTCTACCCCGTTCTGCGACAGTACGTTGGTGTGATCTGGGGACTGATCATCTCCGGGATACTGTTTGGCTTGATGCACTGGGACCTCTGGCGAACTGTCCCCCTGGCCCTGGGCGGTATGGTCCTGGCTTACATTTACGAGCGCTCCCGCACCATCTATGCCCCCTGGATAGCCCATGGGGTATGGAACGGGATCATGGCAGTAATCGTGTATCTGGGGCAAGGGATGGTTTGATCCTCATGCTTCGGACTTGACATCGTCCGGTGATGGCAGGAAAATTAATAAGTAAAAGTATTAAAAGCCTGTGAAAGCGTCCGTGATTTGCGGGCTTTTTTACAGGACTTTTATGATAAAAGGGGGAGATGAAACATGCCGACTTACGATTATGAATGCGACAGGTGCGGAAGATTTGAAATGCTGCAGAAGATAACGGCCCCACCGCTCGAAACCTGTCCCAACTGCGGCAGTCCGGTCCGGAAGCTGATCAGCAAAAATGTGGCCATCATTTTCAAGGGCAGCGGCTTCTATGCCACTGACAATAGACAAAAGGACTACGCCCGCAAGCTGAATAAGGAACGGCAGTCAGAAAGCCAGGCCCTGGCCGACGGTGATGTTGAATCCTTCCTGGCCGAGTCCGACAAGACGGATGCAAAACTGGCTGAAGGCCTGTAGGCTTGAGGCCGGCGACCGGGCTTTACCGCCCGGTTTTCACATTATATTTCCAATGTACCGGTACATAGTTAATCCCTGCCGGTGGGTAAAGGCCCAGAGCGGCCTTGAAGATTTCTTGCGCAGTTTCTTATCTGCCGGTACTGCTCCCGTAACTTTGAGCAGGGTGAGGCCGTATCCGGAATTTTTTAACAGTAATTAGAGGATTAAGGCTGTGTCTAGCGAAAGACAAGAGTAAGCTAGGCCGGGTAATGCCCGTCAGTGTTTGACGCTGAGTGCGGAATCGCCTGTTGGTAACTGGCAGCCCGGAGTCTTTAGCGGATATGGTGAACGGCGGCGATATGGGTAGCAGTTGGTCGCCGCAGGGTGGACATACGGCACCGGGCCGGTACGGGAGAACGGTTAATTAAATCGGGAGCGGAGGGACCTGATGGACGTCAAGAATGTGATGGAGGAAATTGTTTGGGAGAACATCGATCGCGTACTGCGGGAGGTGCCGGATGTTTGCCGGTGCCAAAAGTGCAGGAACGATATTGCCGCTTATGCCCTGAACCACTTGAAACCCCTGTATGCGACGACCCATAAGGGGGAGATTATATCAAAGGCCTCAACGTTGGAGACGCAGCAGTACCTGGATGTGATTGCCGCCCTGACCATGGCGGTCAAACAGGTGGGGAAGAACCCGCGTCATGATTGAGTCAGCGGAAAGGGTAGTCGAGATATACACAGATGGGGCCTGCTCCGGCAATCCTGGTCCGGGGGGATGGGCGGCGGTTCTGCTCTACCAGGACAGGGTCAAGGAAATTTCCGGCTCGGAGGATGATACTACCAACCAGCGCATGGAACTCCGAGCAGTAGTGGAGGGCTTAAAGGCTCTGAACGTAAGAAACTGGCAGGTCAAGGTCTATTCAGACAGTGCCTACATTGTTAATGCCCTGGAAAAGGGCTGGCTCCGGAGGTGGAGCCAGAACGGGTGGCTTACTGCGGGCAAAAAACCTGTAGCCAACCAGGATCTGTGGCAGGAATTGAAGCGGCTGATCGGCCTGAATCGGGTCAAAATCATCAAGGTACCCGGTCACCGGGGTGTAAAGTGGAACGAGCGCTGCGATGCTCTGGCCCGCCAGGCCATCAGAAAGTAAAACCTTCATATGGTATCATGTGCATCATGGGCTCTGACCCATGATTTAATTTGCGTCATCCCGAAACGGTTCAAGTAATGAAGTGCAGTTTGGTTATGGGGGGAGAGGTAGTATTTGAACCTGTATGAAAGGTTTTCGACCTGGGTGGTAAAGCGGGAGCTCGCCAGCTGCGGCGAGGGCTTCCTGGCCCGCCATCACCGGACAGTTTCCAAGGACCCGGAATCGGTGATCCATATCGGCAGCAATGTTATTCTGGACCGGGGGGTCAGGCTGTGGCTCTCCGGGGGAGCCCGTTTGACCATTGGGGACAATACATACCTGGCGGAAGGCAGCATGGTGCTGTCGCAGCGGGAGGTGTGGATCGGCAGCGGTTGTTCCATATCATGGCACGTACTGATAATGGACAGCTCCTCCTATGCCGTCGGTTACGGGGATGAAGAGCCGCGGGTCCGGGTACAGCCGGTTTTTATCGGGGACCATGTGTGGATAGGCTGCCGGGCGGTGATCATAAAAGGGGTGTCGGTGGGCACCGGGGCGATTATCGCCAACAACGCGGTAGTAACCTCTGACGTCCCCCCTGGAACCATGGTAGCCGGAAACCCCGCCCGCGTGGTCCGCGAAAAAGTCGTCTGGAAATAGTGTCAAGGGGACGGTTCTTCTGACACCAAAAAAGGTGTCAGAAGAACCGTCCCCTTGACACCTTATCCGCTGGGGGGAGAGGTCTGGTGGAAACAGTGAGAGTTGAGGTATATAAAGAATACGAAAATGGCACATTAGGTCTAGGGGTAAGAGTGGTGGATGACGAAGCCACAGTAGCTGATTTGCTCGAGGTATGGGAACCGCTCTCCGATGATCCCGGGGTTAGGAAGCGATATGCCTCCGGGACCGGTTCCTGCAGGGGTTGTGTTAACAACTGCTGCAATTCGGCTTTTGTTATTCCGGACCTGATTGCTTTTAAGGCTGTTTGCCGGGAAACGGGTACAACTGCCGGCGAATGCCTGGACCGCTGGTTTGACCCCGAGAGCCGGGAGGCCGGGATCCTGCGCTGGCGGTACGGTCCCTGCGTATTTCTAAAGGACCGGCTCTGTTCTATTTACCGGCAGCGGTCCCTGATCTGTCGCTTTTACCTCTGCACCAATATGCTGGGGGAAACCGAGCAGATGATTTACTCTGTGGTTACCGCCGGGATCAGCGCCCTCTATGTCCGGTTGGAGGAGCGCGGTTTACTGAACCCGGTGGACCGAGGCCTGACGGGTTTCGAACAGGCCCTGCGGGATCTGGTCAAAGAATACCGTGATCATCCGGGCACCATGGAGTTTTTGAAGGCCGACGGCTATCACGAGGTCATGCTAAAAGCCTTCCCTTAGCCGGTTCCCTCCCGGAAGGGGTAAGAGTTTTTGACCTGGAACCAGTTTCTTCTTGTAGCCCTCGCCCTGCCCCTGGCAGTGGCCCTGTTGAACTACCTGGTTCGCTCGCCGCAAATCCGCAAGGGTTCCATCATCGTGATGGCCCTGGCTCTGATTGCCAGTGCCGTCTGGCTTCATACCCGGGTGGGCGACGAAGCCGTAGTGCTGAGTTTCCCCTGGGGCAACCTGCCTATCCTGGTACTGGACCTGGCCATCCTGGCCTACATCGCCTATGTAGGCATTGAAAGACGTCATCCCTATATCATCGCCCTGGCCGTGCTGCAGTTGGCGGGTCTTTTCTACATTGAGCTGGGGCTACGTCCCGATGTGAGCGAGGTCCCTTCCCTGGTCATCGACCGCCTTTCGGTGGTGATGTACCTGGTGGTGGCGGTCATCGGATCCATCATCTGTGTTTATGCCCTGCAGTATATGGAGGAACATGATGACCATGCGCACCCCGAAGAGCGCAAGGGCCGTTTCTTCCTGTGGTTTGTGCTGTTCCTGGGGATAATGAACGGCCTGATCTTCGCCAACAATCTCTTCTGGCTCTATTTCTTCTGGGAGGCTACCACCCTGTGTTCCTTCGAACTGATCGGGCACGATGATACCCGGGAGTCTCGGGACAACGCGCTTTTGGCCCTGTTTCTCAACTCCATCGGCGGGCTGGCCATGATCGCCGCCATTTTCCTGCTGGTCAACACCTTCGGCGGAGCCGCGGCCTCGTTGTTTGCGGTGGTTAACAGCGGTCTGGCCGTATTATCAACGTCATTTTTGGCGGCTCTGGCCTTCCTGGTTATCGGGGGTTTCACCAAAGCCGCCCAGCTTCCGTTTCAGAACTGGCTCCTGGGAGCGATGGTGGCTCCGACTCCGGTCTCGGCCCTGCTTCACTCCAGCACCATGGTCAAAGCCGGGGTTTACCTGATACTGCGCCTGGCTCCGGCCTACAGCGGCCTGCCTCTCAGCACCGCCATCGCATTATTTGGAGGATTCACCTTCTTGGCGGCTTCGCTGCTGGCAGTGGCCGATGATAATGCCAAGCGGGTCCTGGCCTATTCGACGGTGGCCAACCTGGGCTTGATTGTGGCCTGCTGCGGGATCAACACTGCCCTGGCCGTCAGTGCGGCGGTGCTACTCATCGTCTTTCACGCGGTGTGCAAAGCCCTGCTCTTCATGGGGGTCGGGGTTATCGAACATAACGTGGGTTCGCGCAATATCGAGAATATGGAGGGTTTAGCCGCCCGGATGCCGGCCATGATGCTGGTTATGAGCATCGGGGTCTTTGGCATGTTCCTGCCCCCCTTCGGAGTCCTCTTTGCCAAATGGGCGGCCATGGAGGCCTCCATCAGGGAACCGCTCCTGGTGGCCCTGCTGGTGGCGGGGAGCACCCTGACGGCCCTGTTCTGGACCAAGTGGCTGGGGCGCATGCTCTCCACCCTTCCCCGCGAGGAAGAGGAGGCAAGGCCGGTTCCCATGTCCGGATACTACGTAACCTCCCTGGGAACGCCGGCCCTGGGGCTGGTGATGCTGAGCCTGGGTCTGCCGGCGGTGGTTAACGGCCTGGTGCTTCCCTCGACCATGACCTGGTACCCGTCGGCCATTCAAGGGGTGTCGGGTCTCAATCTGGCGGCGTTTTCCTGGGCCAATTACTACAATCCCGAGATCGTACTGGGCAATGCGGTGATGCCGGAAGGCCTCTTTCCGGTGGGCCTCCTCTTTGTGGGCCTGCTGCTTATGCTGGTAGTGCCTATGGCGTTCTTTGCACCGGAAAAAGAGAGGGTAGGCGACATCTATCTTTCCGGGGAGAACCTGGATGAGGGCCCCCTGTCCCAATACTTCGCCGGTGCCATGGAGATCCCGAGCCAGGTGTCACTGGGAGGCTATTATTTTCGGGGGATCTTGAATGACCGGACGGTCTTATCCCTGAATATAGTGGCTGCGGCCTTGATAGTTATGATGATAGGAGTGGTGGCGCTATGAGCTGGGCCCTGATTGGGATGGGAGTCTTGGGAGCGCCGCTTCTGGGAGGGCTCCTTTTCGGGATTGACCGCAAGGTAACCGCCCGGCTGCAGGGGCGAAAGGGACCGCCCATTGTACAGCCTTTTTATGACGTCATTAAACTGCTGGCCAAGGATTCCACCTACACTAATCGGCGGCAGGTCTTCTACCTGTATTCCCACCTGCTGTGGATGCTGGTGGCCCTGGTTATACTCCTGACCAGGCAGGATTTCCTGGTGTTTGTTTTTGCCCTCACCTTTTCCGAGGTCTCGCTGGCCCTGGCGGGTTTTGCCACCAAGTCTCCCTACAGCCATGTGGGTAGCAACCGGGAAATGCTTCAGATACTGGCTTCGGAGCCGGTGCTGGTATTTATGGCTTTCGCCCTTTACCTTGCCACCGGGAGTTTCTTGACCGGCGGGGTTTTTCTAATAGATGAGCCCCTGCTCTTCAGCTACCCGCTGCTGTTTCTGGCCGTTTTGCTGGTCCTGACCATCCTGATGAGGAAGTCCCCCTTTGACATCTCCTCTTCCGCCCATGCTCACCAGGAGTTGGTCAGGGGAATCAGCACCGAGTTTTCCGGGAAATACCTCGCCCTGTTGGAGATAGCCCACTGGGTTGAGCTGATAATCATCCTGGCAATCGTGTTCCTGTTCTGGGCCAATCCCTGGTGGGCCGGGGTACTCCTGGCGCTGGGGGCTTATTTCCTGGAACTGCTGATCGACAACACCTATGCCCGGTTAAAACTGGGCTCGATGATAAGGACCACCTGGGCCTGGGGCTTCGGCCTCTCCCTGGTAAATATCCTGTACTTCACGCTGTGAATGGCCGATCGTGTCGCCGGCATCAGGGAAACGGTTCCCATGATGCCGGTAAGGAAAAGGAGGTTGTTTGATGAATCTGGTGCGCCTGGCGCAGGCGAAGTCGCCGTGGGTTTTGCATTATGATGCCTCCAGCTGTAATGGCTGTGACATAGAGACGGTAGCCTGCCTGACTCCGCTCTACGATATTGAAAGGTTCGGGGCGGTGTCCATCGGCAGCCCCAAACATGCGGACATGCTGCTGGTCACCGGAAATGTGAACCACAAGTCCAAACGGGTCCTGCGCAACATATACGACCAGATGACCGAGCCCAAGGTGGTGGTGGCGATCGGAATCTGTGCCACCTCCTCCGGGGTCTTTCACCAGAGCTACAATGTCCTGGGGGGAGCCGACCAGGCCGTGCCGGTGGATGTTTACATCTCGGGCTGCCCGCCGCGCCCGGAGGCGATTATTGACGCCATTATCATGGGGGTGGAGAAGCTGAAAAAGAAGTGGAAGGAGGAGGAAGAACATCCGGTTAAAAGAAGTAACCAGGGATCAGATACTGAACGAAGTACAGCAGATGTGGGATAAGCGGTGCCGGCTGGTGACCGTGACCTGCGTGGATCTCATCGACAGCCTGGAGTTGACCTACAGTTTTGACCACAACCTGGAACTGGTTCACCTGCGGGTTAAGGCGGAGAAGGACCGGCCCTTCCCCAGCATCTCCGGCATTTATTACGCCGCCTTTCTGGTGGAGAACGAGATCCAGGACCAGTTTGGGCTGCGCTTCGATAATCTCCACCCGGATTACCAGGGTTTTATGCTCCTCAGCCGGGATGCCCCACGGACGCCCATGCTGCGGCAGGTGGAAGAAAGGGGGCGAAACGAGGATGCCGTCTAGAACCGTAATCCCGTTCGGGCCGCAGCACCCGGTCTTCCCGGAGCCCCTGCAGCTTACGCTCACGGTGGAAGATGAAAAGGTGGTGGACGCGGTGCCGGGCCTGGGGTATGTCCACCGGGGCCTGGAAAAGGGCGCGGAGTTGAACGATTACATCAAGAACATATACCTGGCGGAGCGGGTATGCGGGATCTGTTCCTTCATGCATTCCTGGACCTATTGCAGCTGCATCGAGGAACTGTTGAACATAGAGGTTCCGCCCCGGGCCGAGTACCTGCGGATGATCTTCGCGGAGCTGTCGCGGGTCCACAGCCACCTGCTCTGGTTGGGTCTGTACGCGGATGCTTTTGGCCTGGAGAGCCTGTTCATGCAGTGCTGGCGGATCCGGGAAAGGTGTCTGGATATGCAGGAGGCCGGCGGCGGTGGGCGCGTGATCCTTTCCACCTGTACCATCGGCGGTATGCGCCGCAACCTGGACGAGGACATGCGCCGAGCCTTCATCAAGGAGGTGGCGGAAATCCGGCGCGATTTCGAGCGGTTGGTCCCCGTATTCCTCAACGATTACTCCATTAAGAAGCGGACGGTGGGGGTTGGGGTCCTGAGCAAGGAGGATGCTCAGAGCCTGGGAGCCGTCGGTCCCACCCTGCGCGCCAGCGGGGTCCGGAGCGATGCCCGCATGCTGGGTTACGGTCCCTACAAAGAGGTGGACTTTGAACCGGTGGTGGAGGAGGGAGGGGACTGCTATGCCCGGGGAGTGGTGCGGGTCAAAGAGGTCCTGCAGGCCCTGGACCTGATAACCCAGGCCCTGGAGCGCCTGCCGGAGGGGGAGATAAAGGCCAATTTCCGCGGCCGCTTGAAGGGCGAGGTATTTAAACGCATGGAGCAACCGCGGGGGGAGATGCTCTACTATGTCAAGGCCAGCCGCAACAAGAACCTGGACCGCTTCCGTATCCGCACCCCCACCTTTGCCAATATACCTCCGCTGCTCAAAATGCTGCCGGGCTGTGACCTTTCCGATGTCCCGGTAATAACGTTATCCATCGATCCCTGCATCAGCTGCAACGAACGCTGACGCGCCGGAGAAGGCCCCATAGTAGAATGGGCGGGTTGGAAACGGCCATCTTCCCGGCTTGGAGCTGGGTTTTGAGCGAGAAGGTGGAGTTGAAGAACGAGAGAAAGAGGACGCCGGTTTCCAAATACAAAAAATGCCTTAAGGAGGAATCCTTCTGTTTCAGGCAATGATGCCCACGGTTTTGAAGAACCTGTTTACCCGGCCGGTGACCAGGGAATACCCTTATACCTACCGGGAGCCCTTTAGGAGCGCCCGGGGCCGGCTGGTCCTGGACATGCGGGAATGCATTATGTGCACCGCCTGTGAAAAGCGCTGTCCGGCCGGGGCTATTGAGATCAAGCGCAAGGAGGGCCTTTACAAATTTGACCCGTACAGCTGTGTGGTATGCGGTGCCTGCGTGGAGGCCTGTCCGGAAAAATGCTTGGAGATAGACTCTGACTGGCGCCGGCCGGTCGGCGAAATGAAGACCGAGGTCTGGCACATCAAGCCCCGCCGCAAGAGGGCGGAAACCGCATAAGAAGAATGAAAACAACGCCGGACCGGTATTTTATTTCATCCGCAAGTGTAACGTCTCCCGCAGGGGCTGACAAAAAGGTGACAACACCCTAACACCCGAATTACATTTAACGTTCCCGGAAAAGAAATGCATACCGGATTGCCCTCTTCGCGAGGGCTTTTTCTTTTGATAACGCCCCCATCGAAAAACCGTTGCCAGTTGATTGAGCACAGCCGGAACTCTTTCTTTACTATTACTGACCTGGCACGCTTATTGCATTCAGTTATTGTTAAATGATTCACAAACATAAGCGTGGAAAGGGTGATGCTAATGAATACTGCACCAAAGATCAACTACCGGACTCAGGCTGCCAACGAACTGGCTGAATCTACGCCCTGCCCGAGAACTGTGAATGATGTTTATTCCCTGGGAGTCAACCTGCAGTATTGTATCGGAGCAAGATATCGGGAAATCGCGGAGTTGAACCAGAAGGAGACCAGATCGGACTGTATCAGGCTGGCGGAAAAACAGATGGAAATCAAAAAGAGGATCGACAAAGCTGCCGGCCACCAGTTGAACATCCTGATTCAGTACTTCTACGAACACGGCGGACCGGTTATCGAAGACCCGGTCTCCGAGGACACGGTTAAGGAAATCAGCCCCTTCTACAACCGGTTGATGGAGAATTTCCTTGAATCGCTGGACGAGGTGACCGAAAAGGTCCGCTGCGGAGAGATGAGCATCGGTGAGATGGAGACCACCATTAACCGTGAACTCATCAGCATGTTCGGCGCGCTGGGCAACCTGTTCATGGTCAACGAGATGCGCAAGGCATTCCACGACCTGGTGGAGATAAGAGAATCCACAGCATGAAGCTGGAGCGGCTGACGGATGCGGCCCGGCCGGGCTTCTCGTCGCGATGCACACCTGAGGGATAACGTTATAGGAGGCATGAGTTATGTGTAATTGTGGAGAGAGCGTAAGAGACCAGCGCTATACGGCACTGGAAAAGACCTTGAGCAAGTACCGGCACAGCACCGGGAAGATCATCCCGGTGCTGCAGGAAATACAGGATATTTTCGGATATATACCCACAGATGCCATCAGGGAGGTCTCCCGTGAGCTGAAGGTGCCTTCCAGCGAGATTTACGGGGTGGTTACCTTCTACGGCCAGTTTCACCTGCAGGCCCGGGGTAAAAACATCATCCGCGTCTGTACCGGAACCGCCTGCCATGTGCAGGGCGGAGGCAAGATAGTGGAGGCTATAACCGGTTATTTGGGGTTAAAGGACGGCAAGATGACCAGCGACGACATGATGTTCACTCTGGAGCCGGTAGCATGTCTGGGAGCATGCGGTATGGCTCCGGTGATGATGGTCAACGAGGATGCCTACGGCCGGCTGACCCCGGATGAGATCCCCGCGATACTGGCCCGTTATGACGAAAATCGCAAGCAAGGGGATGATGAGAAATGCATAGCTTAAAAGAAATGCGCAGAGAATTCCAGCGAGCATTTAATATATCGGCCAACCGGGTTAAGGTGGCAATTGGGCTAGGAACTTGTGGGATTGCCGCCGGTGGGGAAAAGGTTTGGAGCGCAGTAAACGAATACGTGGAGAACGAATGTCTGGATGTAGATATAATGTCCACGGGATGCCTGGGGATGTGTTACGCGGAACCCATAATGGAGGTACACGTGCCCGGTGAGCCCAGGTTTGTTTACGGGAACGTTAAACCCGATACCGCGGTGGAGATCCTGGAGAGACATCTGAAATACGGGAGACCCTCCCCGGAGCATATCGTGGGACAGGATCCCCGGGGCTTCAAACCAGCCCCGAACATTGTTGAACTGAAAGATACCGGTTTTTTTAAGTCCCAGGTGAAAACGGTGTTGGGCCGCTGCGGAATTATCGATCCGGAACAGATTGTCCACTATATTGCTTTCGGGGGTTATGAAGCCCTGGAAAAGGTCTTGTCGGAGATGAGTCAGACCGAGGTTATAGAGGAGATTAAGCGTTCCGGATTGAGAGGCCGGGGAGGTGGAGGCTTCCCCACCGGCCGCAAGTGGGAAGCAGCCTACAACTCCCCGGGGCCCAAAAAGTATGTGGTCTGCAACGCGGATGAGGGTGATCCCGGGGCTTTCATGGACCGCAGCATACTGGAGGGAGATCCCCATTCCCTGCTGGAAGGGATGGCCATCTGTGGTTATGCGATTGGTGCGGATGAAGGTTACATCTACGTCCGCGCCGAGTATCCGCTGGCCATTAAACGGCTGCGTAAGGCGATTCATGATGCCGAAGCCATGGGGATTCTGGGAGATAACATCCTGGACAGCGGATTCAGCTTCAGGATTCGCATTGCGGCCGGAGCGGGTGCCTTTGTATGCGGGGAGGAGACTGCTCTAATGCATTCCATTGAGGGCAAGCGGGGGATGCCGCGGGTGCGCCCTCCTTATCCCGCCGCATCCGGGCTGTGGGGTAAACCCACCAATATCAATAACGTGGAGACGTATGCCAACATCTCCGGGATTATCCGCAGGGGAGCCGGGTGGTTTTCCGGAATGGGAACCGACAACAGCAAAGGTTCCAAGGTATTCGCCCTTACCGGAAACATCAGGCGCACCGGCCTGGCTGAAGTCCCCATCGGCATTTCCCTCCGGGAGGTGGTGTTTGAGATTGGAGGCGGAATCCAGAACGACCGGCAATTCAAGGCGGTTCAAATCGGGGGCCCTTCGGGAGGATGTATTCCGGCTTCTCATCTGGAAACCCCGATTGACTATGATTCCTTGATAAGACTGGGGGCCATGATGGGGTCCGGAGGTCTGGTCGTTATGGATGAGGATACCTGCATGGTTGATGTGGCGCGATACTTCTTGAAATTTACCCAGGAAGAATCCTGCGGCAAGTGCACACCCTGCCGTGAAGGGACCATGCGGATGCTGCAGATACTGGAGCGGATCTGCCAGGGTCAGGGCAGGCCGGAGGATATTGATACCCTGGAAAGCCTGGGGCGGGTTATAAAGTCTACCTCCCTATGCGGGCTGGGGCAGTCAGCGCCCAATCCGGTTCTGGCCACGTTACGGTATTTCCGGTCAGAGTACGAGGAGCATATCTTTAACAAGAAGTGTCCGGCCGGGATCTGCGTTGAACTGCTGGATATTATAATAGACCCGGAAAAATGCAGGGGCTGTACCCTGTGTAAAAACGTCTGCCCGGCGGATGCTATCGGCGGGGAGCGCAAGCAGCCTCACAGCATTGATCCGGAAAAATGTATCAAATGTCAGGCCTGCATCATGAAATGCCCCTTTGACGCAATAACCAAAGGCTGAGCCGGGAAAGGGAGGAGTGAAACGAATGACAGCAATTACCGTTAACATCAATGGCATCAAAACCACCGTACCGGGAGGTACTTCTATATTGCAGGCGGCAGCAGAAGCCGGGGTTCAGATTCCAACCCTCTGCTTCCATCCCGACCAGGAGGTTAAAGCCAACTGCCGCATCTGTGTGGTAGAAGTTGAAGGACAGAAAAACCTGGTTCCGGCTTGTGCTACAGCAGTGAGCGAGGGTATGGTGATCAAGACGGCTACCAGGCGGGTCTTGGAGGCCCGGAGGACCATCCTCGAACTGATACTGTCCCGTCACCCCCAGGACTGCCTGCACTGTGCCCGCAGCGGGAGCTGCGAGCTCCAGAAACTGGCGGCTGAATACGATGTGCGTCACAACCGGTTCCCGCGGGACGAATGGCAACTACCCCTGGATTACTCTACTCCGGGCATTGTCCGGGATCCCAATAAATGCGTGCTCTGCCACCGCTGCATTGAGGTCTGTACAGCGGTTCAGACGGTTAACGCCCTGGGTCTGGCCAACCGGGGTTATGATACCCAGGTGGTTCCCTCCATCGACCACGGTCTGTTCGAAAGCCCGTGCGTTATGTGCGGGCAGTGCATCCATGCCTGCCCGGTGGGGGCGATAACGGAGCGCGATCAGATTGATGAACTGATGGAGGCCATTTCGGATCCGGAGAAGGTGGTGGTGACCCAGATCGCGCCCGCGGTGAGATTGGCCCTGGCGGAGGAATTTGGCGATGAACCCGGCGGGCTGCGGATGGAACAACTGGTAGACGGCCTGCAAAAAATTGGGTTCGATTATGTCCTGCACACCAACTTTGCCGCGGACCTGACCATATGGGAAGAAGGGAATGAACTGCTGGAACGGCTGCAGGAGGGGAAAAACCTGCCGATGTTTACCTCCTGCTGCCCGGGCTGGGTGCGATTTGCCGAGGTGTATTACCCGGGGTCGTTGAATCACCTGTCTACGTGTAAATCGCCGCAGCAGATGTTCGGGGCTCTGGTTAAAACCTACTGGGCTGAAAGGATGGGCATTGATCCGGAAAAGATAGTGTCAGTTTCCATCATGCCCTGTACCGCCAAGAAATATGAAGCGGTGCGGCCCGAGATGATCGACAGCCGCTATGCGGATGTGGACCTGGTTCTTACTACTCGGGAAATTGCCCGCCTTTTCCGGATGACGGGAATAAATCCCCTGAAACTGGCCGGAGCACCCTTTGCTCCCTGGATGGGGGAATACACCGGAGCGGCGGTGTTGTTCGGGGCCAGCGGAGGAGTTATGGAAGCGGCTCTGCGAACGGTATGCGAACTGGAGGGGGGGACCCTGGAAAAGCTTGACTTCCATGATGTGAGGGGCATGAAGGGGGTCAAGGAGGCCACGGTGTACCTGAACGGCAAAGCGGTGAGAGTTGCCGTAGCCCACTCCCTGAGCAATGCCCGGGCCCTGATGGAGCAGGTAGCCGCCGGAGAGTCGCCTTATCAATTTATCGAAGTAATGGCCTGCCCCGGAGGCTGTATCGGTGGGGGAGGCCAGCCCCTGACGCCAACCGACCAGGATAGAGCCCGTCGCATGAAGGCCGTGTACGATGAGGACCGGAGCCGGCGGCATAGAAAAGCACACGAGAATCAGGAGGTGAAAGCGCTTTACGAAGATTACCTGGGAAGTGTCATGAGCCACAAAGCTCACGAACTGCTGCACACCAGGTATACTTTGAAAAGAAAGAATACCTAGCGGAGTCCATCCGGGGTAAGGAACGGGTCCCTCTCGGGGCTTGAATCCGGCCGGCCGGTCCCCGGCTTCTGCCGGAGGCTGCAGCAGCCTGCAGGCTTGCGACAGTGGAGAAGCCTGCAGAGTCGTGCGGTTTCCGGGCGCGAGGCGGCCGCCTTACCCCGGTGTTTAGATCCTCCCCGAAGCCATCCCTCAACCGCACACAGAAGAAAGTCGAAAAATGACGAATACTAGTATATAATATAGATGGTTTGCTTATGACTTTACAGGCGTGCCGCCAGTCATTTTTTACCGCGGCAATGACCTGACTGGGGAGAGAGGGTTGAGCAAATGGGTGAGGATTTAATACCCATCATCGGTATTAATGAAGAGAACTGTACCAACTGTCACCAGTGCATTGCTGTTTGTCCGGTCAAGTTTTGCAGTGACGGCAGCGGCGATGTTGTCAAGTTCAACAACAACCTGTGCATTGGGTGCGGTCGTTGTATCGAGGCCTGCATAAAGAGTCATGGGGGAGTTATCGAAAAAAGTGCCCGTTATGCTATCGATGACAGCGAGGAGTTCATCAATAACCTGAACTCTCGAGATATAGTGGCCCTAGTAGCACCGTCGGCTCACGGTAATTTCAACCTGGGCAAGCTGATTACCGCCTTGAAAAAGTTGGGAGTTAAGCGGGTATACGATGTTTCGCTGGGGGCGGAGATTACGGTCGCCTGCTACTATGAGGGCATAAAAAACGGGGCTTTTAAGCTGCCGGTCATTGCGACTCCCTGTCCTTCCGTTATTCAATTTATTGAACTGCACCACCCCAGCCTTCTAAGGTACCTGGCACCCGTTGGCAGTCCGGTTTACAATCTGGGCGTTTATGTACGGTCACTGCACCCGGATGCAGGGCTGGCTTTCATATCCCCCTGCCTGGCCAAGAGACGGGAATTCCAGGAAAGCAAGATGGTTGATTACAACGTGACCTACCGATCACTGCAGAAGATCCTGCGGGAGAGAAATATCGATCTGGAGTCACTGGAGGACAGCGAATTTGATGGCGGTGTAGAAGCCGGTATCACCACCAATTTTTCCAGCGCCGGCGGGCTGAAGGAATCATTTCTTTATCACTACCCCGAACTTCCGGCCAGCAGAATTGTAAAGGTCGACGGACCGTTCGTATTCAACGGTTACCTGGACAACCTGGAAAAAGCAATTGCCGAGGAGAGCGAGCATCTTCCTCTGTTGGTGGACATCCTGAGCTGCGAGAAGGGATGTAACATGGGGGTTGGGTGCATCAATAAAACGGTGGAGCAGACGGATTATCTGACCGCTACTCGCGCAGAAAGAGCCATAAAGGACCAGGAGGCCCAGGAAAAGCTGAAAAATTTCCTGGCTGAGGTATTGACTACCCATGATTTTTCTTATCGCCAATACCGTGACCTGTCACGGCGGAGGCAGATCAAGATGCCTACGGACATCGAGTTGAACAGGATATACCGTGACATGCACAAGGTTGAAGAAAAGGAATTCCGCAATTGTGCCGCCTGCGGTTACAACTCCTGCTATCAGATGGCGGTGGCCATATTCAACGGTCTGAATAAGGCGGCCAACTGCCACCTCTATCAGGAAAAGGAACTGCGTATCGAACAGGAAGCCCTGCAGCGGATACACTCCAACTTGACCAATGTTTTTGACACCATGTCAGATGGAGTCATCGTATTGGACAAGACCGGCCGGGTTACCAACTTCAACCGGGCCGCCCTTGAGATCATGGGTTATACGGGTAATGACCTGCTGGGTGCCAACGTGGTTGATCTCTTTTCCGGGAAAGCGCCCGGCACCCTTAGACTGCTGGAAACAGGAGAAGCCTTTGCCGACCGTGAGATCCTTCTGGATGGGAAACGCGGCAAGATCCATGCTACCGCCACCGGAAAGCCCATCATTGATGGGGAGAACCGGGTAATAGGGGCTACCATATTTCTGATACCGATTGCCCAGGTGAAGCAGCTGGTTAACAAGTTCTCGGGCGCGCAGGCCAACTTTACCTTTGCTTCAATAATTGGCGAAGACCCGCAGCTGAAAAACGCAGTAAACCTGGCGATGATGGCGGCTACCAACTCCTCCACCGTTTTGCTGCAGGCGGAAAGCGGCACCGGTAAGGAGGTGTTTGCCCAGGCCATTCATAACAGCAGCGCCCGCGCCAACGGGCCTTTTGTGGCCATCAACTGTGCGGCGATACCGAGGGACCTGGTGGGCAGCGAATTGTTCGGTTACGCCGAGGGAGCCTTTACCGGAGCCAAGCGCGGGGGAAGACCCGGTAAATTTGAGCTGGCCAATAAAGGCACTCTTCTGCTGGATGAGATCGGAGACATGCCGCTGGAGCAGCAGGGAGCCTTACTGCGGGCCATACAGGACAAGGCCGTAATGAGGGTGGGAGGAGACACCCCCATCAAAGTTGATGTAAGAATAATTGCCGCTACTAACCAGAACCTGCTTGCTCTGGTGGACCAGGGAAGATTCCGGGCCGATCTCTACTACCGGCTTAACGTGATCAAGATCAACATCCCTCCACTGCGGGAACGACGGGGCGATATAAGGCTGTTCGTCAATCATTTCCTGATGGAGATGTCGCAGCGGTTGGGCCGCAGGATCACCGGGGTCGAATCGGAGGTATACAGGTGCCTCGAGGAATACGACTGGCCGGGAAATGTCCGCGAATTGCAGAATGTGCTGGAAAGAATGATTTTGGTTTCCCCAAATGGCGTTTTGACGATTGACTCTATTCCGCGGGAGATTATCGATAAAAGCGAGCTCGGAATACAGGTACCGGGAACCTCCGGCTGGACTGCCGCTAACCAGACCGTATTCCCGGAACAGCCGCTGGATCGAAAAGCGCGGAAGATGCTGGCCGACGAACAGGAGAAGAAACAGATAATCAGAGCTCTGGATGAGTGTGCCGGCAATGTCAGCAAGGCCTCGGCCAGGCTGGGAATTTCTCGCAATACGATGTACAAGAAGATGAAAAAATACAATATCGTTAATTAGCCAGATCTGTCACCCGGTTGTCAACCCGGGTACGGAGGTTTACAAAAAGGTGACAACCGCCACACCCTTGAGCCGGGAAAAAGGCTCAGGGCAGCCAACTCCGCCGGAGATGACCTGTGGAGTTTCCTGCAATGTCCAGTTTCTTAGTGGTCCCGCAGCCCGCCGGTGGCTGCGGACTTTTTGGTCGGCCTTAAGGCCGGTTTATTGAGGATAACAGCGGTGCAGCCGGAGAGAACACCGCCGGCCGATTAAAGCCTCGGTCGGAGTATAGAGTCATACGGTACTTGGGGAAAAGCTGTGTAGATGAATTTTTCTCCTCAACCTGCTCGATGCTGGCGCATTTGGCACGCAATTTGCAAATGATTATTGGCAAAACCCAAGTCGACGCAGCGAGTCAGTCAACGAGCACCAGGTAAGGAGGGATATTTTATGACAACCACAGCAGCAAGGAACCGAAGTGTCATGACTCCGTTGGGCAGCGCTTATGCCAGAGCGGTGGAGGATTTCGTCAAGGCCGTCAGTTGTCCCCGTTGTGAGTACGATGTCTATGCCATCGGCATCTCTTTGGAGTACTTCGTTGGTTCGGTGTTCGTGGCTCTGGCGGAGATGGACCGGAATGTCTCCGGTTCGGAGTATACGCGTCTGGCCATGATGCAGCTGGAAAGAAAGGAAAAAATAGTTGCCGTCAACAACAACAAGCTTAATCAGATGTTACAGTATTTCTACGACAACGGAGGTCCGATCATAGAGCCTCCGGTGGATGAACAGAAGGCTGCCCGAATCGCACCGCGATTCAATGCCATCATCAACGAATTCTGTGACCGCATGGATGTACTGGTAAACGAGTCATCAAGCGGCCGGATGGGAGCACGCGAGATGGAAAAGGAGACCAATGCCGCCGTTCTCGAAGTGTATACGGCCAGCAAGGCTCTGTATCGCGAGTACGAATTGCGGAACGCTTTTGATGACCTGCTCCGCTTCAGGACGAATAAGGATTGAGGTTATGCGGCAGCTTCATTCGGCAGGCGGTTGGTTTCAAGTGAACTCCAAAAACTAGGCTGTCTCCAGTTTTGGGGACAGCCCGGTACCTCCCCGACTGTCTCCAAGCAAGATTATCTGTCATTTTTCCTCCCCCCTCAATGGCGGGAGGTTTTCATTTGTTTATGCAGGAATTTGACATTGCAAGCGGAATATAAGATTTGATATATAAAATTACGTGGGATCGTATTAAGAAAACAAAATTATACGGGGAGGGCTAATTTTGCGCAGGTTTAAACTACTGGCATTGTTAATGAGCTTTGTATTGTTGCTCGGATTGGTTGCCGGTTGTGGCGGCGGCAGCGAGACGACCGGCGGAAGTGACGAGGACGTTATCAAGGTCGGCTTTCTTGGGGCCCTGACCGGTGATGTGGCCTGCTATGGTATTCCGGGGCTGAATGGTCTTGAACTGGCGGTGGAGGAGATAAACGCCAAGGGCGGAATCCTCGGCAAGAAAGTGGTCATTGTCGAGGAAGACAACGCCGGTGACAAAACCGAGGCCGCAGCCATAACCAGGAAATTCATCAGTAAGGACAAGGTTAATGCGATAATCGGTGATCCCTGCACCGGCATCACCATCGTGGCAGCCAAGATTGCCCAGGAAAATCAGATGGTCCTCATTTCTCCCGGAGCTTGTGGTGAGGGAGCTATTGACGCCGGTGATTACTGTTTCCGCAACACCCTGTTGGACAAAATGGCCTGCCCGGCAGTGACCAAATACCTGATTGACAAGGGCTACAAGAATTTCGCCCTGGTTACCGCGATTAACGACGAGTACAGCGTGGGACTGTCCAACTATTTCCGTGCTGCCTTAAAGGAGTTGGGAGGCAACATCGTGATAGATGAGAGCATTCAGAGAGGTGACACCAATTTTGCCGCCCAGGTGACCAAGATCAAGCCTACCAACCCGGATATTATTATTTTCACCGGGTACTACCAGGAGGCGGCGCTTTTCATGAAAGAGGTGCGCAAACAGGGGATGAATCAGGTCTTCGTCGGCGGGGACGGCTGTCTGGGTGAGGAGTTGTACAAACTCGGCGGTGACGCGGTTGAAGGCAGTATGGTTTACTGCGGGTTCTCTCCGGAGCAGAGCAGGCCCGAGGTGCAGAGATTCCTGGACGCTTACGCCGAGAAACACAACGGGGAACTGGCTGATATGTTCTCCGCCCAGTACTACGATGCGATGTACATCGTAGCCGAAGCGATGGAAAGGGCCGGAAGCACGGATCCCAAGGTCTACAAGGACGAGATGGCCAAAACGAAGGATTTCCCCGGCGTTTCAGGGGTAACAACCTTTGGACCGGACCGCGAGCCTATTAAGAATCCCGTATTCCTGTTGCAGGTGAAGGACAACAGTTTCAAGCTTCTGGATACGGCAGAGGTTATCTAAACCAGTTATATACCTAAACAATCCTGTCACTTAAACAGCGATGGGTGGGGAGGGAGAATTCAAACTGGACCGGTTCCTCTTCTCCACCCATGTTTGTGGATGGGATGCTTCGGAGGACTAAATGTTTTGGCAGCAGTTGATAAACGGTTTGACTCTGGGCAGCTCCTATGCCCTGATCGCCCTGGGCTATACCATGGTGTACGGCATCATACAGTTGATAAATTTTGCCCACGGCGAGATCTATATGTTCGGCGCCTTTGTGGGGCTGTTCCTGGTTTTGACATTTGAGGTCAATATCTTTATCGCCATCCTGGGAGCGATGATTTTCTGCATGCTCCTGGGGATGCTGATCGAAAAGGTGGCCTATCGCCCCTTGCGCGGTTCTTCACGCCTGTCGGCACTGATAAGCGCCATCGGGGTCTCCATTTTCCTTTCCACCCTGATGGTCCTGATCCGGGGACCGAAGGTCACCAGCTACCCGGCGGGTATGTTTAAGATCGCATACTTCGATCTGGGCACGTTTGAGATTTCCAGCCTGCAGATAATCATACTGGTGACGGCAGGACTCCTGATGCTGGGACTACAGCTCCTGATTCAACGCACTCGGATCGGCAAGGCCATGCGCGCATGCTCACAGGACCTGGATGCGGCGCGACTGATGGGGATTAACGTAGATCGCGTTATATCCTTTACCTTTGCCGTGGGTTCGGCCCTGGCAGCCGCCGGAGGCGTAATGGTGGGGATTTACTACAATGCCGTGCAGCCCTATATGGGCCTCATGGCCGGGTTGAAGGCTTTCGCGGCGGCGGTTCTTGGAGGAATCGGTTCCGTCCCCGGAGCCATGGCGGGAGGTATGGTCCTGGGAATCCTGGAGAACCTGGGGATTGCCTATCTGGCTTCCTCGTACAAGGATGCTATCGCCTTCGGCATCTTGATCCTGTGTCTGCTGGTGCGCCCCCAGGGATTGCTGGGCAAGGCCACCACCAAGAAAGTTTAACGATAATTGGCCGGCAGTCCTCCGTCTCCTTTAGGTGGGGGATGAATAAAGAACAATGGTTTGGTGAACCAGCCTCGGTGGAGCCGCCGCGGGGGCGGGTAATGAAGCCGGACGCTCCCACTACTCAGCGAAGTGCAAGCAGGGGCAGTTCACGTTTGTATATCTATCTGGTTGTGATCATGGCATGGAGGTAAGCCGTGGAAGCGTTTATCCTGCAGTATGTAGATATATATGTTCTGCAAATTATGGTCCTGATCGGCATCAACATAATTATGGCCCTGGGGTTAAACCTGATCACCGGGGTGACCGGGCAGTTGTCCATGGGCCATGCGGGCTTTATGAGCATTGGTGCCTATACATCGGCCATACTCTCTGTGCACTTTGGTATGCCCTTCTGGTTCTGCCTGACAGCGGCAGGATTGATGGCCGCTTTGGCCGGAGTCTTCATTGGAATACCGACCCTGAGGCTGGAGGGAGACTACCTGGCCATGGTGACCATCGGGTTTGCCGAGATCGTGCGGGTGGTGTTTCTCAATCTGGACATTGCCGGCCGCGGGATGGGGCTGTCAGGTATACCGGCCACCACCAACTTTACCCTGGTCTGGGGGCTGGTGATTGTAATCGTGCTTTTGAATACCGGACTCTTGAAGTCGCGACCCGGGCGGGCGCTCTATTCTATACGCGAGGACGAGATCGCGGCCGAGGCTTCCGGGGTCAATACCACCCTCTACAAAGTAGTGGCTTTCGCCTTGGGTACTTTCCTGGCCGGCATCGGCGGGTCGCTCTACGCCCATTACCTCACCTACATCAGTCCCCAGGACTTCGACTTTATGAGGTCGGTTGAGTATTTGAACATGGTTGTTTTAGGAGGTATGGGCAGCATACCCGGAACAATTTTGGGAACGGTGATACTGACCATTGCTCCCGAGGTTTTGCGTTTTGTACAGGACTACCGGCTGCTGTTCTACGGCGCGTTGCTGGTTATACTCATGATATTCCGGCCCAATGGACTGCTGGGCGATGTGCGCTGGGTGGATGTTAAGCGGACCTGGGCCCGGATAAGAGGGCAGGCCTTGGCCTCGTCTAGTTCTGACAGTTAGGGGAAAGCCCGTGACATAACAGAAACCGGGTTTACCCTGGAAAGCTGGGAGATATCATGTCTATTCTGGAAATTAAAAATGTCAGTCAGGAGTTTGGAGGTCTCCTGGCTCTGGATCGGGTGAGTATGACGGTGGACAAGGGAGAGATCTTCGGTCTGATTGGTCCCAACGGCGCCGGCAAGACTACCCTATTTAACCTGATCACCGGGATTTACCGTCCCACTTCGGGGGAGGTATGGTTTGAAGGACGCTCCATAGGAGGGCTTAGACCTTACCGCATTGCTACCGTTGGAATTGGGCGGACCTTTCAGAACATCCGCCTGTTCAAGAAACTCTCGGTGTTGGATAATGTGCGGGTGGGGATGCATTCGGTTTCCCGAGCAGGTTTTATTTCCGCCATGCTTTATACCCCCTGGGCGGTAAAACGCGAGAGGGTTACCCGCGAGAAGTCGATGGCCTTGCTGGAACTGGTGGGACTGGAGGATAAGGCCATCGAACTGGCAGGAAGCCTGCCCTATGGCGAGCAGCGCTGCCTGGAGATAGCGCGAGCTATGGCTTTGGACCCGTCCCTGCTTCTGCTGGACGAGCCGGCGGCCGGCATGAACGCAACCGAGAAGGAAGAACTGCTGGAACTGATCCGCAGGATTCGGGAGTTGGGAGTGACCGTTCTCCTGGTGGAACACGATATGAACGTAGTCATGAATATCTGCGATCGTATAGCGGTTCTGGATTATGGCCGCAAGATTGCTGAAGGCGCCCCCGAACAGATCAAGAATGATCCGCGGGTTATAGAATCCTACCTCGGAGTGGAGTTGTGACTTCCCGCAACCCACACCTGATGCTGGCAGCCGCCATACTCTGTCTCTCCACCGGTGCGATCCTGGTGCGGTTCACAACTGCTCCGCCTCTGGTAATCGCTTTTTACCGCCTTACCCTGACGGCTCTTCTGGGAGGGCTCCTGATGGCAGGCACCCGACAGTCCCTGCCTGCCCGGCGGTCCGATATGCCCCGAGCCGGCTTGGCCGGCCTGTTTTTGGCCCTGCACTTCGCATTCTGGATAACCTCATTATCCTACACTACGGTCGCCAGTTCGGTATTGTTTACCAATCTTCAGGTGATATTCGTTATCATTTTTTCCGCCCTTTTTCGTAAAGAGAGGATCACTTCCCGCGCTTTAGCCGGGGTGGTTCTGGCTCTGGCGGGCAGTGCCGTTATCGGCGGCGGGGACCTGCTGAGCGGACGGCTGTTGGGGGATGTCCTGGCTCTGATCGGCGGTCTTATGTTTGCGGTATATCTGATGTTCGGGCGCAGCCTCCGGGCGGGGGTGGAAATCTGGCCATATACGTTCATGGTCTCGGGTATGGCCGGTATTTTCCTGGCGATTGCCATGGCTGCAGGCAGCCTGCCTTTTGGAGGTTACCCCCTCACAGACTATATTTGGTTCCTGCTGATGGCGGTTCTGCCCGGGATTGGGGGGCATGGCATTCTGAACTGGGCCCTAAAATACATCAAGGCTCCCGTGGTCGCCATCTCCGTGCTGGGAGAATCGGTGGGAGCCTCCATCCTGGGCTATCTCATACTGCATGAGAGCCTGGCCTGGTTCCAACTGCTGGGAGGTGCCATGGTACTCTCCGGAATTTACTGGGCGGTGCGGAGCGAAGCTACTCCCACGCCGTAAACAGGTCGGTTTTGGGGTAATAGTGATTAAGGATCTCTTTGGCGGTTTTACCTTCCTTGGCCATTTCATAGGCCCCCCACTGGGCCATACCGCAACCGTGCCCCCAACCGGTGCCGGTGAAGACAACGTTGTTACCCTTTACCGATATATCGCTGATCAGGGTTGATCGCAGACGCTCGGGACCGAGCCTGGTCCTGAGGTCGTAACCCTTGATGCTCCTGTCACCGGCGGTAATGTCAATCGCCCGCCCGCTGGGACCCTTGCGGGTGATCTTAATGGCGTTCAAATCAGCGCCGCTGCCAAAGATGGCCTGCAGTTCGGATTTGGGTATCGAAGCCTGCCAGCGGCGCTCCCGGGCCGGCGCGTACTTGGCACCGGGAGAGTCTACAACCTCGGTATAGGCTCCGGCGATATCACTGAGTTCGGGGAAACTCTCTTGTAGCGAAGCCGTTCTGGGCCCGGCATAGGAATGGAACAGGGCATAGACAAATTTTCCATTGTAGAGCAGGACCTGCCCTCGGGTCTCCTTCACCGCTTTACTGATTTCAGGGGTTACTTTCGCCCTGCTGTAGGCCTGGAAGTGTTCCGGGAGGTCGCAGGTGTCGGTGTTGTGTTCATCCCGAACCCCGCCGCGTATGATCTTGGCCATGGTCATGGTCCGGGCCACGATAGCCTGGGCCTTCAGGGCTTCCTCGGGAAATTTGGGGCCGATTTCGGCGGCCACCACCCCCTCCAGGTACTTTTCCAGCGGCATCTTTTCTGTGGTATTGCTCTGGTGGAGGTAAACCGTGATTTCAGGTTCTTCCTTGTATTTTTTGACTTCCGGTGCCGGGGTTACCGGCCTGCGCGGGGTTGGAGCCCGCATTTCCTGGTTCACAATCATGATTCCCACCAGCAGGATCGCAGCGATTCCCAGGAGCCATATGGAGGTCTTGTTTCTAAAGATATCCTTGAATCTGTTCTGCATCTTAGGTCACCCCCGTCGTTTCTGCTCCTAGGTTCCCCTCGCTTCCGGTTTGTTATTCGACACGGCGTCTGCTATCATAATCCTGAACCCCGGACCTGAGTCCGGCGACAAATACCGGAGATTTCTCCCGAAACCGGGCCGGCGGTCCCCGGGATTGGCGGGGGTGTCAATGCACAGGCGTACCCGTTCACCAGGCCGGGGCTGGTTGGATTCTCAATCTGGCGTAGAGCGGACTATACAATGGTCGTCACCGGTTATTGTGGGACTCTGAGGATGGTGTGGGATGAACATAGTTCTGGTTGAACCGGAGATACCACAGAATACAGGCAATATCGCCCGTACCTGCGCCCTGACCCGTAGTACCCTGCACCTGGTAAGGCCCCTGGGGTTCTCCCTGGAGGACCGCTACCTGAAAAGGGCCGGTCTTGATTACTGGGAACATGTGCGGGTGGTGGAGTGGGACAGTTTTCAGGAGATAGTCCGGGCCAATCCCCACCGGAGGTTCTATCTGGCTACCACCGGGGCACACAAAAGCTACCATCAGGTCAGGTATGAGCCGGAAGACTTCCTGGTGTTTGGAAAGGAAACGGCGGGACTACCCGCCGATATCCTGTCCATGTTCCCCGAGAGCCACATCCGGATTCCCATGCGTGACCTGGGCCGCTCCCTTAACCTGGCCAACTCAGTGGCTGTTATCCTGTATGAGGCGCTGCGGCAGCTGGGGTACCCCGGGCTGCGGTAGAAGGGGCCGCAAACCTCCCCCTACGGGAGAACTTCCTGGCAAGCAGGCTTTTCCCCGGCGTAAAAAAACCCTCCAGTACTGGATGGGCCTGTTTAACATGGAACCAAACCAAAGACCTCGTTTGTTCGCGAGGTCTTTGGTTTGGTATTCCTATTCGTCGCCTTCTTTTATAGCTTCGGTGGGACATACCTCGGCACAAGAGCCGCAATCCGTGCATTTTTCCGGATCAATCACGTATTTGTCCTCGCCCTCGCTTATGGCTTCCACCGCGCATTCGTCAACACAAACGCCGCAGCTAATGCACTCATCAGTGATTACATGGGCCATCTATTTCTTCCCTCCCCGTATTGTTAAATGGTAACGTTATTATATTATCAGATATAAGAGGGCAAATGAAGCATTATTTCAAGGCAAGAAATGATATAAACGTAGGAGGTTGGAACTTGAGGTTTCTGCTGATGGCGAATGGAGAATATGGAGAATTGAGCTGGTACCGGCCTTTCAAGGACGGGTTTGACCGGATAATCTGTATTGACGGGGGAACCGACCAGGCCATGGCCATGGGAATGACTCCTTGGTGGGTAGTGGGTGATATGGATTCCATATCGGAGGAGGCTACGGCTTATGCGGCTTCCCGAGGCGCGGCCTTTACCGTAGTGCCGCGGGAGAAGGATAATACCGATTTTCAACTGGCTTTGGAGCTGGCAGAAAAGGATGGGGCCACTAGTATTATTGTCTGGGGGGGCATCGGTACTCGCCTGGATCACAGTCTTTCCAACCTTTTCAGCGCCACCAGGTTGGTCCTGCAAGGTATTGAGGTCTGTTTCCGCTCTCCCCGGGAAGATGTCTATCTGGTAAGCCGCCATCTGGTTGTGCCGGGAAAGGTAGGGGATACGGTATCCCTTATTACCCTGGGAGATGAGGCCGGGGGGATTACCCTGCGGGGATTTCAGTATCCGCTGGCAGATGCAGTCCTGGATGGCCGCTGGCAGTGTGCGGTATCCAACGTCATTGTTGAACCTTATCCCGAGGTGGAGGTCGGAAGCGGGGTAGTAGCGGTGATCCATTACCAAGGGGAATTACCGTGATCGGATT
>LFRU01000114.1:0-6469 GCA_001512495.1 Syntrophothermus sp. DTU052
GGAGGCGTTATCCTGCTGACCCTGGGGGGGATAACCTACCTTCTGTCCAGGAGCGGTATCTCCTGGCGTCTGCCGGGAGATATTTTCATTCAGAAGGGCAACTTTACCTTTTTCTTCCCGGTGATGACCTGTATCGTGCTCAGTATTGTTTTGACTCTACTCCTCAATGTCTTCTTTCGGCGTTGAGATTAGGGCGAAGTATTCCAACAGCCGGTGTCCGAGCTCCCGGGTGGGAGCGGTTCTTTGCACCGGGCTTCAGCGGTATGCAGACTGATAAGGACCGGGATGATCCTGGAGGCGAAAATTGGAAAAGGGGGCCCGGCTGTTTGTTGGGAGATTGTTCTGATAATGGCGGTACGGTTTGAAAGGCGGTCGGTCGCTGTGAAGTCAGGGGAGCACGAGATTGCTGCCCGCGAGGAAGTAAATAGATTTCTGCACCTGCTGGCCGAGTACGGCTTAAGCCTGGAAGGTCTGGTTCGAAATAACCCCCGATCCTGGCGGGAGCGGGAAAGAGCAAAGAGGATCGCAGGCATGCTGGCTGACGATCCGGAATTGATGAATTACGTAAAAACCAACCACTGTCCACCCCCGGCCTTAAGCCGGATAATCGATCCGGCGGACCGGAGCATTCTGGAACGCAATTTCCAGTATATCACCGCCCTGAGCTGGATCCGTTCCAGGCCTTTCCCGGTATTGACCGGATATTTACAGGGGGCGGACACGCATACAATGCTCAGGGTTAAGGGGATAGTCCTCCAACAACACGGCCGCCGGGTTACGATATTAACCGAAGATGGAGAGTTCAGAGACTATCCATCCCGCAAGGGGATTAAGCAGGGTCAGGAGGTGGCGGTAAGGGATTACAGCGAAATTGGTACATACGCCCTGGCGTTCTTTCTGCTCTTTGTCCTGGCGGTTGCGGTTTTCTATATACTTATGGTTTCATCCTAAGCTATTGCTGTTTATCGCCGGGATAATACCGGCGGGGAAGGGACTATGTTTTCAGCTTCCGGGTGCCGCCACAGCTTTATCCGGGTCTCCAAACACGGGAGCAAACAGTTGACGATTCCCAATAATTTTAGACCGGAAAGGGGCCCGGTCTGCTTGGCCAAAAATAATGAAATGGATGTAATGAAAACTGGGTAAGGTTTTGCTAATGGACCTGCACGATATCAAAACTTACAATTTCTATCTCCCTGCCGAACTTATCGCCCAGCACCCTCAGTCGCCGCGGGATCATGCACGTCTGCTGGTGGTGGATCGAAAAACCGGGGAATTCAGGGATCTAATCTTCCGGCAGATTGACGAGCTGCTCAGCGAGCAGGATGTCCTGGTGCTGAATGAAACCCGGGTAATGGCCGCCCGCCTCGAGGGAAGAAAGCCGGCTACCGGTGGTCAAGTGGAGGTGCTCCTGCTGCGGCCGCAGGGAAAGGACTGGGTATGCCTGGGGAGGCCCGCCAAGCGGATGAGGCCCGGCACCATCATTGAGTTTGGAGACGGCAGAATGCGGGGGAAGGTACTGGCGGATCTGGAGTTTGCAGGAGGAAAGCTGATCCGCTTTGAGGGGTATGAGGACTTTTTCCAAACCATAAATGAAGTAGGCCGGGTTCCGCTGCCGCCTTACATAAACCGTCCGGCAACGGGGAAAGATGCGGATGATTACCAGACCGTTTATGCCCGGGAATATGGTTCAGCCGCCGCTCCCACCGCAGGTCTGCACTTTACCCCCCAACTCCTGAACCGGATTGAGAAGGGGGGGACTGAGATTATAAGGCTGGTCCTTCATGTGGGTTTGGGGACTTTTCGCCCGGTGGAGGCGGCGGATATCCGCGACCACGTCATGCACAAAGAGTTTTATGAATTAAAGGAGGAGGCGGCCGGGAAGCTTAACCGGGCCCGCCGCCAGGGGAAGCGAATTGTCGCCGTAGGAACCACCTCGGTTAGGGTGCTGGAATCTACTCATAAAGCCGGTGAGGGGTTTAACGCCGGAGCGGGAGAAACCGGGCTCTATATTTATCCCGGTTACTCGTTTGCAGCAGTAGATGCCTTGGTGACCAACTTTCACCTGCCCAAATCATCCTTGTTGATGCTGGTATCGGCTTTTGGGGGTATCGAGCTGATAAAAAAGGCTTATCAACATGCCATCGCCAATAATTACCGTTTCTTCAGCTATGGTGATGCCATGTTTATCATCTGAAGCAGGTTAAGGGGATATGCCATGTTCGAGTTTCAACTGATAAGCAGATGCCCGGCTACTGCAGCCCGGCGGGGAAGGATATTGACTGCCCATGGAACCGTTGACACACCGTTATTCATGCCGGTGGGTACCCAGGGCACGGTCAAGACCCTGACCCCGGAAGAACTTTATGAGATCGACACCGGTATTATCCTGGCCAATACCTATCACCTCAATCTGCGGCCGGGTCCGGAAATCGTCAGGAAAGCCGGTGGTCTTCACCGTTTTATGAATTATCACCGTCCTATTCTGACCGACAGCGGCGGCTTTCAGGTCTTCAGCCTGGCCAAGCTGCGGCGTGTTACCGATGAGGGAGTGGAATTCAGCTCCCACATCGACGGTTCGCTTCACTTTTTCAGTCCCGAGAGGGCTATAGATATTCAGCAGGCCTTGGGTGCGGATATCATAATGTGTTTTGACGAATGCATACCTTATCCCAGTACTTACGAGTATGCCGAAATTGCGATGGAGAGGACCAGCCGCTGGGCCCGGCGCTGCCGGGAATATCATAAGAAGCCGGGGCAGGCACTGTTCGGCATTGTACAAGGAGGGATCTACAAGGACTTGCGGCTTCGAAGTGCACGGGAAGTTGTAGCCCTTGACTTTCCCGGGTATGCGATTGGAGGACTCAGTGTCGGTGAACCCAAAGAAATAATGTATGAAACTGTAGAGCTGCTGGAGAGCCACTTGCCGGCCGATAAGCCCCGTTACCTGATGGGCGTAGGCGAACCTGAGGACCTCCTGGAAGGGGTGAAGCGGGGGATTGATATGTTTGATTGTGTCCTGCCCACCCGCCTGGCCCGTCATGGTACGGCCTACACCGCTACCGGCAAGCTGGTGGTGCGCAACGCCAGGTATGCAGAGGACTACGGCCCTCTGGATCCTGAATGCGATTGTCCGGTATGCCGTCGGTATTCAAGGGCCTACCTCCGGCATCTTATCAAGAGTGGAGAAATTTTGGGCTTGAGATTGCTCAGTTATCATAATGTTCATTTTATAGTAAAATTGATGGAGGGAATCAGGGATTCGCTGGAGAATAAAAGCTTTCAGCTTTTTCACCAGAGTTTCCTGAACAAGTATCGAATAAAAAGGGAGGACGACAGTTAATGTTTTTTGGACAGACCGCGTCTCAGACCTGGACGAGTTCGCTGATGTTCCTGGTAGCCTTCTTCGCTATCTTCTACTTCTTGATTATTCTGCCCCGCAAGAAGCAGGAGAAAAAGCATAACGAAATGGTGCAAAATCTCAGGGTTCATGATAGAATAGTTACCATTGGTGGCATCCACGGAGAAGTCAAAAAACTGAAAGAAAAGACCCTGATTTTGAAGGTTTCCGATGGTGCCGAGATCGAGATTCTAAAGAGCGCGGTTGCATACCTGCAGGAAGAGGACTAAAAGTGGCTCGGCTGGTAACTTTGCAGGACCTCAGGAATGACCCGCTGATAACAACACTGATTGCCAAGGGAAACGATCACCTGGGGGTACTTGGTTACACGAATCATGGGAAATTGCACGTTACTCTGGTGGCCGACCTCTGCTACGATATACTGGAGCAGTTGGGAAGTCCAGAGCGCGAGAGGGAACTGGCAGCAATTGCCGGTTACCTTCATGATATCGGAAATGTTATAAATAGACGGGGACACAGCCAGAGCGGTGCCCTGTTGGCGATGACCATTATGCGGCGCATGGGAATGGACCCGGCGGAGATCGCAGTTGTCGCCGGAGCGATTGGCAACCATGATGAGGGAAACGGCCAACCGATTAGCCGGGTGGCAGCGGCTCTTATTCTGGCTGACAAGTCTCACGTGCACCGGTCTCGGGTCAGAAACCGGGATATTTCCACCTTTGATATCCATGACCGGGTGAACTATGCTGTAAACGAGTCAATCTTAAGGGTTAACGGGGAATCTCGGGTAATAACCATGGAGCTGTCCATTGAAACGGAGATATGTCCGGTGATGGAATACTTTGAGATATTTCTGACCCGGATGGTGATGTGTCGGAGAGCGGCGGCCTTCCTGGAATGTCAGTTTGAGTTGCTGATTAACGGAGCCAAGCTTTTGTAACCTAACCCCGGCGAATCCGCGTTAAACTGTGGGAGGAGGAACACCGATGGAAAGAGTCAATGCCACCAGCCTGGTTAAATTGATAGCCGTGGTACTGGCGGTGGCCTTATTGGCTGGATTTAGCTATAACCCGCTAAAAGAACGAATCAAACTGGGTCTTGACTTGAAGGGCGGCCTGCATGTAGTTATGGAAGCCCAGGAGAAAGAAGGCCGGGAGGTTACCCCGGATACCATCCAGAAATCAATTGGCATCCTGCGCCAGCGGGTTGACGAATTGGGAGTGGAGGAACCGATTATTCAGGGTGAGGGTAACACCCGGATAATCGTTGAACTGCCGGGAGTTGATAACCCGGAAGCAGCCGCGGATGTCATCGGGCAGACCGCTGAATTGGAGTTCAAGGATGAGAACGGGAATGTGATATTAAGCGGCAAAAACCTGAAAGAAGCCCGGGCGGAACTGGATCCGGCGGGTAATGAGCCCCAGGTATCGCTGGAATTCGATAAGGAAGGCGCCGAAATATTCAAGGATTTTTCGGCCGCCAACATTGGTAAGGTGTTGGGAATTTACCTGGATGACCGTATGATCAGCAACCCCACGATTAGAGAAGTAATCCCCAATGGAATGGCCCGGATATCCGGGGGATTTGAAACCCTCAAAGAAGCGGAAGAAACGGCAGTTCTTCTCCGGTCCGGGGCCCTGCCGGTAAGCCTGAGCATTGAGGAAAAGCGAACTGTGGGACCAACCTTGGGCAGCGACTCACTGGCCAAGAGCCTCAAAGCTGGAATCATCGGGATAATCATGATCCTGGTGTTCATGATTGGCTACTACCGGGTACCGGGAACAGTAGCGGCGGTATCTCTGATCCTGTACGCATGCATCGTCCTGTGGACTATGGTACTGCTCAAGGCCACGCTAACCCTGCCGGGAATTGCCGGATTTATATTATCTATCGGTATGGCGGTTGATGCCAACATAATCATCTACGAACGGATCAAGGATGAACTGCGGCACGGCAAGACGCTCAAAGCCGCTATCGAATCCGGCTTCAACCGGGCGTTTTGGACCATCTTTGACGCCAATGTTACTACCCTGATTGCGGCCGGTGTATTGATGTTCTTTGGAACCGGTCCGATAAAAGGGTTTGCGGTAACCCTCTCCATCGGGATCATAGCCAGCATGTTCACAGCCATAACCTTTACCCGGTGGGTATTGAAGATGGTATCGGATCTATTCAAGAAAACCGAGCTGTACGTGGCATAGGGGGGGATTGAGATGTACGTTACCAAACTAAGAAAGTACGCCTATCTAATATCGTTACTGCTGATACTTCCCGGGCTGGTTTCCCTGTTTATCCAGGGGCTGAACCTGGGGATTGATTTTACCGGGGGTTCCCTTATACACGTCCAGTTTGAAAAACCGGTAAAGATGGAACAGATCCGAAACGTACTGGGTCAGTATGAAATAGACAGGGGAGTGCCGATTCAGCAGGCAGGGAACAACGAGTATATCATCAGAACCCCGATCCTTACTGAACAGCAGAGTAGTCAGTTGGTGCAGGGTTTCCGTGACCACCTGGGGAATCTGGATGTTTTGCGCATTGACGAGGTGGGCGCGGTTATTGGCAAGGAGTTGACCAATAAGGCCCTGATGGCGATTGGTATAGCCTGTGTCCTGATGCTCATATATATAACCATTCGCTTTGAATTTAAGTTTGGCGTAGGGGCGGTAGTCGCCCTGCTGCAAAACGTGGTGATTGTGGTGGGGGTGTTCTCGCTCTTCCAATGGGAGGTTGACAGCACTTTCATTGCCGCCCTCCTTACGATACTGGGTTACTCTATCAATGACACCATCGTGGTATTTGACAGGATTCGGGAGAATCTTAAGTTGAGACGCAGGGAGCCCTATGACGTGATTGTCGATAAGAGCGTCCTCCAAACGGTTAACCGTTCCATCAATACGGTTCTTACGGTTGTCTTCTGCCTGGGGGCGCTTCTGTTGTTGGGCGGTGCCACCCTTAAGTATTTTGTCCTGGCAATGCTGATAGGCATTGTTGTTGGCTGTTTCTCATCGATATTCATTGCCAGTCCGATATGGTATGACTTAAAAATAAGAGAGAATTAACTGGACTATATAATTCAATAACACTACTGTGTCAGGCGCTCGGCGC
>LFRU01000114.1:6511-14518 GCA_001512495.1 Syntrophothermus sp. DTU052
TGCGATCATGGAGGAAGTACCTGTGAAGGATGAACGAACGATAGCGGCGTTGGTTTCAGTGGCCAGCAATACCCTGCTGGTAATCAGCAAGCTGGCCGCCGGTTTGTATGTGGGATCGGTCAGCATTATTTCCGAGGCCATTCACTCCGCCAATGACCTCTTGGCTTCATTAATTGCGCTGTTTGCGGTTAGGACCGCAGGCAAACCGCCGGATAAAGAACACCCATTTGGCCATGGCAAGGTAGAGAACATATCCGGAACCATTGAGGCCTTGCTGATCTTTCTGGCTGCTTTCTTAATCATTAAAGAGGCGGTGGAGAGACTCTTTCATGGGGTGGAGATACAGACGCTTGGTTGGGGTTTGGGCGTTATGGGTTTTTCTGCGATTTTGAACCTGATAGTATCCCAGTATCTGATGCATGTGGCGAAGAAAACGGATTCAATAGCCCTGGAGGCGGATGCCTTACACCTGAGAACGGACGTTTATACATCCGCAGGTGTCTTCCTCGGGCTCTTGCTGATCAAGCTGACCGGCTACACCATCATTGACCCCATTGCCGCTATCCTGGTGGCGATGTTGATTTTGAAGGCGGCCTACGATCTTACCAGGAAAGCCTTTATGCCCTTGATGGATACCGCGATCTCCGACAGTGAGATTGACACCATCAAGGAGGTTTTGGATGAGTATGCCGATTATTATGTTAGTTACCATAAAATACGCACCCGGCGGGCAGGCAGAGAGTGTCATGTGGATTTCCACCTGGTGGCCAGAGCGGAGATGAGCATCAAGGAGGTTCATGACCTCTGTGACCGGATTGAAAAGGGGATTAGAGACAGAATACCCTTCTCCCATGTGTTGATCCATGCGGAACCGGATGAAGGAAAGCAAACCGAAGGCGGGGTTTAGAAAAATGGCGACCGGACCAACCATAGGGGTACGAAAACCAATTCTTCCCTTCGCATTGATGCACGGGCCCGCTCCGCCTCACTTGTGAACAGACAACGGGGTTATAGACTAATGTCGACTGCTCAAGTAAAATGAATTACAAGACGCGAGGAAAGGGGGCTGCGGCTTGCAGTTTTACCTGATAGGAGCCCTGATATTCCTGACCACCATGCTGGTTTTCGTGTTCCAGAATCAGCAGCCGGTCACGGTAAGGTTTATCACCTGGGTCTCCCCGCAAGTATCATTGGCACTGGTAGTCCTGTTGGCGGCATGTTTCGGAGCCTTGATTGCTTTTCTGGTAGAAAGCTTCCGTAACCTTAAGAAGATGCAGTTGTTCCGACAGAAGAGCTCAGGGGGTAAAAACCAACCGCAGGAGTCCACGAGAACCAAAGGCTCCACCGGTGCTTAATACACGATTTGGGCATTGCCAGGACTCCTTTACTCGGTCTCGGAAAGAATTGGGATCATGACCAAGCACCGGCTCGGCAGGGATGAAGAGTCCGTTCGCAACTTAAGGCTCTAGTATGGCGTCGGTTAGACGTTTTTTTGTTTGTATTGTGCTGAAGCATAGGAGTTTTCAGGATGAGAAGAAACCAGACATGGTCTGTAGTCGACCCGGTTATAGACCAGGAGCACCTGGTACAGAACCTTATGCAGGAACTGGATATCTCACGCGTATTGGCTGGTATTCTGGTAAAGCGGAACCTCTCCGATGTGGAGAAGGCCCGTTCTTTCCTCTATCCCAGGATCGATATGTTATCCTCGCCGTTATCCATACCCGGGATGACGGAAGCAGTAAACCGAATCAAGAAGGCGGTTGACCTTCAGGAAAAGGTGGTTATTTACGGAGACTATGATGTGGACGGGATCTGCAGCATAACCATCTTGAAAGAGTTTTTGGAAAGGCACCTGCCGGTAGTAAATTATTACATACCCAACCGTTTTCAAGAGGGCTACGGATTAAATCCCGATGCGATAAGGGCCATTCGCGGCCAGGGCTGTGAATTGCTGATAACCGTAGACTGTGGCACTGCCTCGGTGGAGGAGGTTGAGTTGGCCTCCCGGTTGGGTATGGAGGTGGTAATTACCGATCACCATCAACCGGGTTCGGCTCTGCCTGAAGCAGCAGCAGTGGTAAATCCCAAACTGGTTCCAGCTGCGGGCCATGAATTGGCCGGCGTGGGAGTTGCGTTCTACCTGATAAGAGCTCTGTGCCAGGTCTTCCCCGGGATCGACCCCCTGCATTGGCTGGATTTAGTAGCCTTAGGGACGGTAGCCGATATTGTTCCGCTTACCGGTGACAACCGAATACTGGTTAAGGAAGGGATGAAACGGCTTAAAGAAACGAGACGCCCGGGACTCCGGGCTTTGATTGAATCCGCCGGCATCAGAGAGAGTGAATTGCAGTACTGGCATCTGGGTTTCATCCTGGCACCCCGGCTCAATGCCGCCGGCAGGATGGAAGATGCCGGGGCCGCAGTGGAACTCCTGCTCAGCAATAGTGAAACCGAGGCTCGGATCCTGGCGGACAAGATGACGGTCTTAAACACCACCCGCCAGGGGATCGAAACCGGTATTCTTAAGGAGGCCCAGGCCGAAGCTTCTCTCAGGGCAGCCCGGGGAGAGAAGGTTCTGGTTGTGGCGGGAGAGGGCTGGCACCAGGGGGTCTTGGGAATAGTCGCCAACCGACTGGTGGAAGGGTTTGGAAGGCCCGTGCTTTTGATATCCTGGGAAGGAGAAACGGGCAAAGGATCGGGCAGAAGCGCCCCCGGCTTTGATCTGTTCCAGGCCCTGAACCAATGCCGGGACCATCTGGAGCGGTTTGGCGGTCACCAACAGGCGGCCGGGGTGCAGGTACATCGCTCGCAGCTTGACGCCCTCCGCCAGGCGTTGAACGAAGTGGCGGCCAGTACCTGGGAGGAGCAGAGCGAATCACACATCGTGATAGAAGGGGAGCTTGAACTTCACGAGATCACCAAGGAATTGGCCCGGGAGATTCTGCTGCTGGAGCCTTTTGGCCTGGGGAACACATCCCCGGTATTCGTTCTGCGCTCGGCGGTGATACTCAACCCTCAGGCAGTGGGGCGGAATAAGGAGCACCTGAAATTCCAGGTTGGGGTTGGTGGATACACCGGGCAGCCGGTGGAGGCCATCGGATTTGGAATGGCTGATTTCCTCGAACAGCCTTTGGCTACTCAGCTCTTTGACTTGGTATTCGAACCGGAGGTCAACCGTTTTCGTGGGCAGGAGCGCATTCAGATGCGGGTTTACGATATGAAGGCCGCCGACTGTTTGGATAATCCCCGGGATTTTACCTTTCATCTTCCGAATTTGGACAAATCCCTCTTTGAACGCATGGAAAACTGTATCAAAGCCGGACTGAGAGACAGCTCACCGGTTCTGGTTGTGTACCCCACGTTAAGATGCCTGCAAAAACACCTTCTGGGACTAAAACGCCTGTTCCCGGATAGGAGCCTGGCACCCCTTCACGGGTGCCTGCCGCAGACTGTGATGCGGCGTACTCTGCAGCAGCTGGAAAACAACCGGCCTTATGTGTTCTTGACTACCGATGCCTTTTTCCGCCATGTGATCAAGGCGCGGAATATCAGTCCGGCAGCGATGGGGATTGCCCTGTGGCCGACGGAAGAAATGCTGAGTGATGATCTCTTGGATTGGCAGTTCTTCCAGCGCGAAACGCCTGAACCAATTCTGGTGACAGGATTCGAGCACGTTGTACCCGTAAGGATTGGCAGTGGCCGCAGGATAATTTACACTAATAGAAGGAAGACATTGCGCACCATGTCTCGCGATGGAGACCTCCAGGAGGCGGGCTTGACGGATATAAACGAGCGGATCAAGTTGCGTCGGCGCTTCCTGGATGAAGAACCGAGATGGATTTTCTGGGATGGCACCTTTGGCGGGGGACTTCCCCAGGTGCCTGCAGATCAAGTGATATTGGGGGATTCTCCTTTTGGGTGGTATGAGGTGGAAAACCTGCTGGCGCAAACAGGCGAGGTCAAGGAAATCGTCGTAGCTTTTTCGGGGGATGATTTGCAGTGGAACCAGAAGCACCTGGAACACCTGTACCCCGATGGCGAATACATATGTTTACTATATGAAAGGTTGCGGCGGCGGCGTGGCAATATAAGATTATCCAAGGATGCTTTGACCGACAGCCGGGGGATGAACGGCCGGAATCAGGCACTCCTTTCCGGGCTGCGGGTCCTCTATCAGTTGGGGCGGTGCCGGATAGTCAAGCGGGCCGATCATTATGAGATACATGCTGTTATCCGTGATCTGAATCTGTCGGACTTGGAAGCATCCCCGTTCTATCTGGAGGGTATTCAGGAAAAGAAGGTGTTGGATAAATGGCGGGGTAAGCTTGTCCGGTAACAGGAGTGGTTTGGGCATGGATTTATCCGTGTTACTGGAGTACATGAAACAGAATAACGCCGACATAGATACCGCTGTAATTGAGCAGGCTTACCATTTTGCGGCTAGGGCTCATGAAGGGCAGTACCGGATTTCGGGTGAGGAATACATCAATCATCCGTTGAAGACGGCTTACATACTGGCCGAACTGGGGCTGGATGTCACGACGATAGTGGCGTCGTTGCTGCATGATGTGGTTGAGGATACCAGTGTAACCCTGGATGAAATTGAAAAGATATTTGGGGAAGAGATTGCCCTGCTGGTAGACGGCGTTACCAAGCTGTCCCGGATTGAGTTTAAGTCCAAAGAGGATGCGCAGGCCGAGTATCTTCGTAAGATGTTTTTGGCCATGGCCAAGGATATAAGGGTAATCCTGATCAAACTGGCAGACCGACTGCATAATATGCGGACCTTGAAGCACCAAAACCCGCAGAAGCAGAGGGAGATAGCCCAGGAGACCCTCGATATCTACGCGCCTCTGGCTCATCGACTGGGGATCTTTCGCTTTAAGTGGGAACTGGAGGACCTCTCCCTCCGGTACCTGGAACCGTCGGTATATTACGAACTGGTCAGCCGCCTCAAGACTAAACGCAAAGAGAGAGAGCAGTATGTGCAGAGCCTGATCGATCAGATTCGGGCCGGTATTGACCGGTTGGGGATTGAAGCTGATATTGCCGGCAGGCCGAAAAACCTTTATTCAATTTACAATAAGATGCTGAAGCAGGGCAAGGACCTGGATGAGATCTACGACAAGATAGCCATCAGGGTGATAGTCAACTCGGTGCGGGAATGCTATGCCATACTGGGGGTGATCCATACCCAATGGAAGCCCCTGCCCGGGCGGTTTAAGGACTATATTGCCACCCCCAAGCCCAATATGTACCAGTCACTGCATACCACGTTAATTGGCCTGGGGGGAGAGCCTTTTGAAGTGCAGATTAAAACCTGGGAGATGCATCAGACGGCAGAGTATGGCATTGCCGCCCACTGGCGTTACAAGGAAGGCTCCCGGGGTGATAAGGACTTTGATGAAAAGCTGGCCTGGTTGAGAAGGACCCTGGAATGGCAGCAGGATGTTAAAGATACCAGGGAATTCATGGAATCACTAAAAATTGACTTGTTTTCGGCTACCGTCTTTGTATTTACTCCCAAAGGCGATGTGATCGAGCTGCCTGCTGATTCCTGTCCGGTAGACTTTGCCTACCGGGTGCATACTGAAGTGGGACACCGGTGCATAGGTGCCAAAGTCAACGGCCGCATCGTTCCTCTGGAATACCGGTTGAAGAACGGGGATATTGTTGAAATCCTCACCTCCAAGCAGTCTAACGGTCCCAGCCGTGATTGGCTGAATTTCGTGAAGACCTCCCAGGCCAAGAGCCGGATCAAATCCTGGTTTAAAAAAGAACAGCGGCAGGAGAACATTATCAAAGGCCGGGACAGTCTGGAACTGGAGCTTAAGCGCAACAATTTGGACACCAGGGAATTCCTCAAAGAGGAAAGGCTGGCGGAGATCGCCTCCAAGTTCAGCTTCAACCGGGCTGAAGACCTCTACGCCGCAATTGGGGACGGTGTGGTTACCGCCAACCAGGTTATCGGCAAGCTTAAGGAGGAATACTTCCCGGAGAAGAAGCTCGATGATTTGCTGGTTTCTCCCACCGTCAAAAGCAGCGGGCAACTGCACCGGGATAAACCTTCAACCGCAGTGCGGGTCAAAGGAGTGGAGGATGTGATGGCTCGTCTCTCTCACTGCTGCAACCCTCTTCCCGGCGATGAAATAATCGGATACATCACCCGGGGGAAAGGGGTTTCCGTACACCGGGTTGATTGCCCCAACATCAAGGCTCATGCCCGGACTGAGGCGGACAGGATAGTTGAGGTTGACTGGATCTCGGCTAACCCCACGGTTTACATGGTGGAGATTGAGGTTACCGCCATCGACAGAGCCCGCCTGACGGCGGATGTGGTGACCATCATAGCCGATGCTCACATTACCCTGCATTCGGTGTTTTCAAGGGCTACCCGCAATTCAATGGCTACCATCAATTTGAAGCTGCAGATCAAGGATTTGGATCACCTGCAGGCCATTATGCAGCGGATCAGCAAAGTAAAAGATGTGGTGGAGGTTAGAAGGGTGGTACCGACCACCCACCATTAAGGATTATGAAAGCAGTTATACAGCGAGTCATTGAAGGGCAGGTTCTGATTGGTGAAAGAATCTGCGCTGCCATCCAGCAGGGATTGGTGGTGTTAATTGGGGTTGGCAGAGGTGATACCATCAAGGATGCGGATTTCATTGCCGATAAAATTGTCAACCTGAGAATATTTGAAGACGGGGCCGGTAAGATGAATCTTTCGGTATCCGATATTGGGGGGGCAGTTTTGGCAGTGCCGCAGTTTACGCTGTATGGTGATGCCCGCAAGGGTCGCCGGCCTAATTTTATGGAAGCGGCTCCTCCGGAATCGGGGGAACCCCTCTTTAACCGGGTTAAGGAGCAGATGCGTGAGCGGGGAATCCAGGTTGAGACCGGTGAATTTGGGGCCCACATGATCGTCAGAATTATCAACGATGGCCCCTGCACAATAATACTAGACAGTCGAGCATAATTTGAGGGAGGTTTATTGGTCATGATTTTAAGAGGGGTGCAAGTCGGCGGCGTAGGGGCCAATTGTTATATCATCGGGTGTGAAGAAACGAGAGAAGGGGCCATCATTGATCCCGGCGGCGGCGCCGAGTCAATCCTGCGGATCGTCAGGGAGGAAAACCTGAAGATCAAGTACATTATCAACACCCATGGTCATATTGACCATATTGGGGCCAATACCAGGATTAAAGAAGCTACCGGGGCCGATATCCTGATACATGAGAAGGATGCCAAGATGCTGACCAGTGCGGCGGCCAATTTTTCTATGCTTATGGGTCAAAGGATTACCAGTCCTCCCGCCAGCCGCCTGCTGAAAGACGGCGATATCATCAAGGTTGGTACCACCATAGAACTGGAGGTTATTCATACCCCCGGTCATACACCCGGTGGTATCTGTCTGAAAACCGGCAACATCATATTCTCCGGGGATACATTGTTTGCCGGCTCCATTGGCCGCACGGATTTTCCAGGAGGCTCCTATAAAACCCTGATCAATTCGATTAAGGAAAAGCTGATGTGCTTTGATGATGACGTCGTAGTCTACCCGGGACATATGCAGCCTACTACCATTGGTTTTGAGAGAAAGCACAACCCGTTCTTATAGATAATGAGGACGGAGGCCCCACCCCTTCAGGGGATTGAGCAGTACACAAAACTGTTTACTTGATGACTGGTCTTGTGCTATCATTTAGCGTAATCAAATATCACCAGAAGTAATGACAAAGGAAAGTAGGCTCGGGGTACTTTTTTCAGGGAGGGGATGTCGTGACTGGAAGCATCTCCAAAAGGAACGAGCTGAAGTTCCCTTTGGAACTCCCAACTGAAACCATCAAGGATGGCAAGTAGGTCGGGGCGGAACTTCCACCGTTAAAAGGAAGGGGGTATCGGATCAGCCATCTCGTACCTTGAATAAGCGGACCTTTGTCAATAAGGGTGGTACCGCGGAAGGAACAAGCCTTTCGTCCCTTGGACGGAAGGCTTTTTTGA
>LFRU01000063.1:0-3438 GCA_001512495.1 Syntrophothermus sp. DTU052
GCCCGAAAAGGGGAATGTTCAAAAGGGCACCTGATCCAGTGTTGAGTATTTGACGCTTACGTACTGATATTGCTGTTGTAAACAGCAGCGAAATATTGATTACGGATGTGCAATCAGCATTGGATTTTATCGCAACTATAGGGTTTGAAACGGGCTGCACGCGTATAATTTTGAATAAATCAGCAATATGTGATGACTTTTTTGACTTAAGCACGAGACTTGCAGGAGAAATATTACAAAAGTTTATTAATTATCATATAAAAATAGCCATTGTAGGGGATTTTTCTGTATATACAAGTAAGAGCTTAAAGGATTTTATCTGTGAGAGTAATAAAGGGAAAGACATATTTTTTCTGCCAAATGAAAAACAGGCAATAGAAAAACTAAGTACAGTTTAGCTTTGCAAATCGACATCATATTCATGAATATTAATTCGGTTACTGCAATTCTGCTTCATAGTGCAATTAGGGAAAGGTGAAAAATCCTTTTTACACGCCCTGTTTCCCGGGATTCACACCTGGCAGTTCTCGCAGAAATGGCTGCTGCGGCCGCAGATGACAATACGAGTAACCGGATGGCCGCATACCGGGCAGGGCTGCCCCTCACGGCCGTAGACACACAGATGGTCCTGAAAACCACCCGGGAGGTTTAAGCCGTCGCGATAGTCACGGAAGGTGGTCCCCCGGTTGGCAATCCCCTCTTCCAATACTTCAGTTATGGCATGGCAGAGACGCTCAATCTCGAAGTCCGTCAGCGATTGGGCCGGACGCAGGGGGCTGATCCCCGCGCGGTGCAGGATCTCGTCGGCATAGATATTGCCGATTCCGGCGATCACCTGCTGGTTGAGAAGGAGATTCTTGATCGGCGCCTTCCTCCGCCGCAGAATCCCGGTCAGGTATGCACAAGTCAGCTCCGTTCCCAAGGGTTCCACCCCCAGGTGAGCCGTTACCTGATATGGATCCCGCGTCAGCCATATCCCCCCAAAGCGGCGAGGGTCAAAATAACGCAGTTCCCGGCCGTTCTCCAGCAGCATACAGGCATGGGTGTGTTTCGGGCGCAGGTGGGAGGGGTCATCGAGGTATAACCTGCCGCTCATACCCAGGTGCACCACCAGCGATTTATCGGAATTGGTCAGAATAATCAAGAACTTTCCGCGTCGGTTAACCTGGAAAACTACCTGTTCCCGTATTTCCCGGGGCGCAAAGTCCCGGCATTTTATGATAACCGGATTTATTATCTCCAGGCTCTTAATCCTCTGCCCCACAATAGGCTGAAGCGACCGGGCAATGGTTTCTATTTCAGGCAGTTCGGGCACACCTTCACTCCTAACTGTTACTCCATGAGTCTATTCCCAGATGCTCATGTCATACCAATTCAACCCGATTTTGACTGTTGCCAGCAGAGGCACCTTGAGCTGATACGCATCTTCCATGCATTTCTTGACCAGGAGGGCTACCTGGTTAAGTTCATCCGCCGGGACTTCAAAAACCAAGTCGTCATGGACTTGAAGGATCATGCGGCTGCACAAATTATTTTTCTCCAATTGACGGTCAATTTCCAGCATGGCCAGTTTAATAATATCGGCAGAACTTCCTTGGATGGGAGTGTTAAGGGCCATTCGCTCCGCATTGGCGCGCACCATCCTGTTACTGCTCAAGAGATCCGGCAGGTAGCGACGCCGACCCAGAATGGTGGAGACATAGCCTTGTTCGCGCCCCACCTCCACCACTTCTTTCATGTAACGTCTTACCCCCGGATAGGAATCCAGGTAATTCTGAATGTACTCACGGGCCTCGGACTGGCTGACACCGGTATCCCGCGCCAGGCCGAAGTCGCTGATGCCGTAAATAATCCCAAAATTGACCGCTTTAGCCCGGTGCCGCAATTCCATGGTGACATCGGCGACCGGAACCTTGAAGATCTCCGAAGCCGTACGGGTATGGATATCAATTCCCTCCTCAAAGGTCTCAATCAGGGTGGGGTCACCTGAAATATGGGCCAGCACCCGGAGATCAATCTGTGAATAGTCGGCACTAAGGAGCATCCAGTCCCGGTGGGAGGTGGTAAAGGCCTTCCTGATCCGCCTGCCCTCGACCATTCTAATCGGGATGTTCTGCAGGTTGGGTTCAACACTGGACAGCCTCCCGGTAGCGGTCACCGCCTGTTTGAAAATTGTATGCACCCGTCCGGTTTCCGGATGGATATAATTGGGCAGGGCATCAACATAGGTGGACTTCAATTTCACCAACTGGCGGTAATCCATAATCAGCGATATTATCGGGTGATAGTCGTAAAGCTGCTCCAGAACCGCCGCATTGGTAGAGTATCCGGTTTTGGTTTTTTTCACTACCGGCAGCCCCAACTTCTCAAACAGAATGTGTCCCAACTGCCGGGTGGAGTTGATGTTAAACTCCTCTCCGGCCAGATCGTAAATACTGGCTTCCGTCATCTCCAACCGCTCTCCGAGCTCACGGGATATGTCCTCCAGGGTCCCGGCCTCCACTTTGACTCCCGCCAGTTCCATTTCCGCCAGCACCCGGGACAGGGGCAGTTCCACCTCACGATACAGCCTTAATAATTCCGGAGCGCACTTCTCCAACAAGAAACTGTGTAAATTAATTATCTCTCCCACTGTCTTCTCCGGGAATTTATCCTGTTCAATAACCCTTCCCCAGTAGTGAAAAAGGTGGTCCTGCAGACTCTCTCCCTCAAAAGACGGGTCCACCACATATGAGAGCAAAAGCGTATCCCCGGCTACTCCTCGCAGTTTAATTCCCCGCCGGCCCAAGACGACCATTGCTTTCTTGGCATCATGCAGGTACTTATCAACCCGTTCGTCCTCCAGGATGGGTTTTAACAGTCCGGTATCCTTCCCCGGCAGGACATAGATTTCATCCCGCCAGCACAGGTAAGTTTCTATCACCTCAGCCCACATAGGGTGATGCGGGTTTACAACCATCAAGACCGCCAGGGAATCGCCGGGCTCAACCTGTTCCATCACCTGGCTGAAATTATATACCGGCAGCCTGGTCTCCTCGTCGACGCTCCCCAATTCCCGGGCAAAGGTAGTAAATTCCAGATCCTGATATATCTCCAACAGTCGTGACTTCTGGGGGTGATCATAGCGAAAATCCTCCAGCGCGCAGGGAATATCCAGATTGGTGACAATAGTCCCCAGGGAGCGGCTCAGGAAGGCCTGGTCCCGGTGCTCCACCAGCAGCTTCCGGATTCGCTCCGGGGTAACCTCATCGATACGTTCATAGATGTCTTCCAGAGCGCCAAAGGCCTTAACCAGTTTAATGGCGGTCTTTCTGCCGATCCCGGGAACCCCGGGGATATTGTCCGAGGCATCCCCCATTAACCCCTTTACATCCACCAGCCGTTCCGGATAGACCTCCCACTTTTCCATCACCAGCTCATCGGTGTACTTCTCGGTCT
>LFRU01000063.1:3490-6883 GCA_001512495.1 Syntrophothermus sp. DTU052
GCGGGCGCTCAAGGTGCCGATCAGATCGTCGGCCTCATAACCCTCAATTTCCATGTAGGTTATATCCAGGCACGTCAGGATCTCTTTCAAGATGGCAAACTGTTCCCGCAGTTCCGGGGGGGTCGGCTGGCGGTGAGCTTTGTATTCGGCAAACTCCTCCGCGCGCAGAGTTATCCTACTCTTGTCAAACGCTACCACTACATAAGCCGGATTGTAATCCTTGAGGACCTTGAAGAGCATGGTGAGGAAGCCATAGACAGCATTGGTAAAAACCCCCTGCTTGGTGCGCAGGAGCGGTAAGGCGAAAAAGGCTCGGTAAGCCAGGCTGTTACCGTCGATAAGAACCAGCAGTTCTTCTTTCAAATCAAGCACCATCCCTATATTTACCTATAAAAATTCAATGGGCAGGATCAAAATCCTGCCCATGTCGTTATTTCTGGTATTAAGAGGCTGTGTCAGTGGTTGGGTTCCTCGGTTATCATCACATTTACCGCGACCAACTGCGTGTTAGCCTCCAGTTCAGCTATCTGATTCTCCAGGTATGATTTCTCAAACAGCATGGCCTGGAGTTTGTTGCCCTCATCAGCATTCAATTCCTCAAGATTCTGCAACTTGGTGATCTCTATCTCAACTTCACCTATACGCTTCTTTATGTTCTTATAATCTTGAGTTAGATCCTGGGTAACGTGCATAGGTTGGGCCTGGCAACCAAAAGATTCAATCCCGGTAACGATGCTGCTCAATTTCTCCGGAGTGACCCGCACGGTCATAACCTTTGTAGCTCCGGCCATAAGTTGGCTGTTGTAGGTCTCTGTCCGGGCGCCATTGGCCTCAGCTAACTGCTTTATGCTGTTCGCAACCTGGTCTATATCAGCCGCCGACAACTCCAGGTTGACCGTGTTGATCAATATCGGTTCAACAGCTTCCTCAACCTGACCTGCCGGTTCATTTTCCGGCGCCACGGCTACCTGCTGCGGCTTCGGGTCAGTTAAAGCTTTCTCCGGGCCCTCTTTTACTTCCGGCGTCTGCGGATGCTGATTATTGAGCGCCATCTGCATCTGCTGCTTCTTTTCACTAAGGAACTTCTCAATGTTGTTCCTCAGTTCGCTGTCCTGAGATGATACAAACTGGGGTATTCTGTCAAAGAAGCTGGCTACTACCGGATATGGCAGCAGACTGCTGATATATATCCCCATAACCAATGCAATACTGGCCACAGATGCCACCAACCACCCCGAAGTGTTATTGACCAAGTGGCTCTTACGGCCGTGCCGGCTAAAGGGCGCAACCTTCTTTTGAAGCAGGCGTTCATGCAGCTTGCTCATGAAATCAGAAGGAGCCTCTAATTTCTCCATTTCCCGTATTCGATTGACAGCACTCTGTAATTCCGCCAGGTCCTTACGGCAGGACTCACAAGCGGTCAGGTGCTCTTCGACCTTGTTTCTTTCCTCATCGGAAAGAACCCGGTCAATATAGGGAGATAGTAATTCCCTCACTCTCTGGCATCTCATAGCACGCACTCCTTCTACCATAAGAGACGTTAGCCTCAAGGTAAAAGTTCCCGTTTAGCAATCTTCTTTCGCAGAATTTCGCGACCCCGGCTGAGGCGGGATTTGACCGTACCAATCGAACAGTTAAGCACCTCAGCTATCTCCTCATAAGTCAGGTCCATTACGTCTCTCAGGATAACTACAGCTTTTTGCTCCGGTTTTAGCATGTTTATAAGCGACTGTAAGTATACCTCGGTTTCCTTTTTTTCATATATTATGTCGGCTGTGGGAGAGGGGTCCGCAATATCCCTTTCTATCTCGTCGCCATCTACTGTGGCCACCGGTTCATCAAGGGAAATCATATGTAAGGTTCGTCTCCGCTTGCGCAGTTCATCCAGGCAGACGTTGGTAGTTATACGATAAAGCCAGGTACCCAGGGAAGATTCACCCTTAAATGTTGCCAGAGAACGGTATGCTTTAATCAATGCTTCCTGGGCCATGTCACTCGCATCTTCTTCGCAGCCCATGTATCTGTAAGCCAGACTGTAGATCTTGTGCTGGTACTTCGCCGCCAGTTCTTCGAAAGCCCTTATATCTCCCTGTATGCTAAGTTTTATAAGATCGTCATCTTTTCCCAGAAGCATCCTCCTCTCTTCCAGGAATGGAGAACACCAACTACTCTAATTCGATAGGATATGATAAAACTCCTTTAATCCGTCTTCTGCTATTGTTCCCATGACTCGCATATTATTCTTTTCTGCCCACATTTTGGCATTATTAGTGCAAAGGCACTCTATATTTCGACCTTTCGCATAACTTTCGATCCATATCCCGCAATATACCGGAAACCTTACCTCCAAATTATATACCAAGACACCATCACGGCCGAAACATCCGTAAAAATTGACAGCCCAATGCCCATTAATTATAATATTAGATGCGCTGGGACTTCGACAACCAATGCTCTCAGCAATCCCTGCCGAAGTGGTGGAATTGGCAGACGCGCTCGACTCAAAATCGAGTGTCCTCCGGACATGTGGGTTCGAGTCCCACCTTCGGCACCAAAGACAGTTAAAGGGAGGCGAAACCTCCCTTTTTTTTGTTTTCTTGCGTTCGGTTGCCCTCCTGAGGACCTGAGGGTTCACCCTTTCGGGTACAGGCGATTCGCACCTTCGGCATCAAAGAAAAATAGGGATCTTGTATTTTGCCCCCGGGAGCAGAATTTCCAGGTATGAGCTCGTTTGCATAATGTATCGCAATCTTCTCGGGTAATATTGTAACCGGTACGTGCTTCAATAGTTCGCAAAATCACCTGATAACGCGGCTGCCGCTTTTCATATTCAGCTTTCAATTCTATACTGAAGGAATAAGGATCCTTAGTCCGAGTACAGAAAGGACAGGTCGTAAATGAAAAGCTACACCACCGATTATATCGGGATCATCAGAACCCCGTTTACCGAACTGCAAGGCATGCCGATCCAACCTACCGGTGCCAGGGATGTGCTGGGCGAAGTCATCGTCAATCCGGAACTGACGGAGGGTCTGAAGGATCTGGACGGTTTCAGCCATATATATTTGATTTACCACCTGCATAAAGTAACGGATACCCGCCTGACCGTAATACCTTTCATGGACACCGTGCCCCGAGGCGTTTTCGCCACCCGGGCTCCGGTCCGCCCTTCGCGGTTGGGCTTGTCGGTAGTGGAACTGCTGGAGGTGAAGGAAAACCGCTTGACAGTGCGCGGAGTTGACATGCTTGATAGCAGCCCGCTCATTGATATCAAGCCCTATGTCGCTGCTTTTGACTGCCCGGCCAACGCCTCCTCCGGCTGGATGACAGCCACTCACGACGAGGTCGGCAGTAAACGGGCTGATGACCGCTTCATCAAACAAGAAGTGTCAC
>LFRU01000057.1:0-27167 GCA_001512495.1 Syntrophothermus sp. DTU052
GTCTTATCCAATTGCTCTCCCGCAAAAAACCGGAAGGATTAATGGGAATCGCTATACGAATAGCAAATAAAGCCACCGGGATGACCGGTGGCTTTTCATTTGGCTGCAGGCCGCCAATCATGCCCAAAGAACATCCCTCTCGCTGCCCGGGATGGTTGTATCATTCCTCAATCAGCAGGGAAATCTAATTCCATCACGATGGAAAGGAAGATGAACATGCTTCAATATCCGTTAGGATTACTGACACTTCTGGCAGTATCGATACTCATCTATTTTGGCGTCGGTCACCGGGTGTTGGACCGGCTGCGGCTGACTGACCGCGCTGCACTGGGAGTAATAGCGGCTATAATCGTAGGCAGCTTTATTGATATACCTGTGACGAGTCGTCTCACTATCAACCTGGGGGGAGTGATCCCCATCATCCTGGCCATTTACGTCCTGGTGGGTGCGGGCAAAGCCTATGAGTGGATTAGGGCCATTGTTGCCGCCGGTGTAACGGCTGGCCTCCTGTTTCTGGTGGGCCGGGTTTTGGGTGCCGAACCGGAGCAGATGTTCATCGATCCCATCTACATTTATCCCCTGGTAGCCGGAACTGTGGGCTACATTGCCGGACGATCCCGCCGTGGTGCATTCTTTGCGGCGGTAATGGGGGTATTTGCTCTTGACGTGGGACATTTTATCTGGCTGATGCGAACCGGCAGTCCCGGGGTTGTAAACCTTGGTGGCGGCGGAGCCTTTGACGCTCTGGTTCTTTCCGGTATTCTGGCCGTACTGCTGGCAGAAGGTGTCGGTGAAATCCTGGAACGGGTTCAGGGAGGCCCGGAGGTAGAAGGGCGGCCGGAGGAACTGGTGAAAAACCTGCGTGAACCGCAGCCAGAGCCGGCCCGTAAACCGGTACCCGAACAAGATGCGGAAAGGAATGAGGACGGTGCTTAAAAGACTTACTATTCTTTCCTTCCTGTTGGCGGCTATCTGGAACCTGTCAGCCGATGCGGCCCTGGGAGGTTATGAACATGAAAGAACCGACGGAGGCTATTACACCCTGGTGGGTGAGGAAGAGGAGATCCTGACCAGGACGGCCCTGCCGGTTTATAAGGATGACGAGTTCATAACCCCGGACAACCGGCGGTTTAAGGTGACCGGGATTGAGGGGGACACCTGCCGCTGTACCCTGGTGGGGGTAGAAAAAATGCCGGAAGTAAAAGCTGAGGTCTCCAAGAGTTCAGGATTGCTGGGCTTGACACCGGTGATAGCTAAAAACCGCGGAAACATCGGCATCTACTGTACGCACAGCGATGAATCATACATCCCCTCTGACGGTAAGGAAAGCATGAGCGGTCGGGGAGGAATCTATCAGGTGGGAGAGGCATTGAGGGACGCCTTGAAGTCTCAGGGGGTGAATGCGGTATTGGATAAGACTTCCCATGGCCCCCATGATGTCAACGCCTACAGCCGTTCCCGCCGCACTGCCTCCAAGCTGTTGAAGCAGGGATGCGTGGGGTTGCTGGATGTTCACCGGGATGCAGTACCCGCGGAAGTTTATGCTGCCAAGGTAAACAATCAGAAGGTTACGCGGGTTAAGCTGGTGGTAGGCAAACAGAACCCTCATATGTCATCAAATCTGGAGTTTGCAAAAAAAATCAAAGCCTATCTGGATGAAAAGTGCCCGGGACTCTCGGCCGGGATATTCATGGGCAGAGGCAACTACAACCAGGACCTGTCCCCAAGGTCGATACTGGTTGAAGTTGGTACACACACCAACAGCAAAGAAGACGCTCAAAGGGGAATAGAGATGTTCGCGCAGGTGCTCCCCGATGTCTTCGGAGTTGAAAGCGAACAGGAAAGCGATGCCACCCCGCTGGTCAATGTGTCGGCCGCTGGAAACCAGCGCAGTGACTGGACTGCAGCCATATTAATCCTGCTGGGAGCCGCTGTCGCCTATGGTGCGTATATCGCCATAAATCGAAAAAAGACAAAGTGAGCGAATTGATTGAATCCAGAAACTCAACCGGCCGGTTTCAGTCATCATGGTTGGAGCCGGCTGTTGTTACTGAGGGGGAATTATGAAGATCATCTATCACTGTTTTGGCGGCTCACATTCTTCGGTCACAGCGGCGGCCATCCATCTGGGCCTTTTACCGACCAATCGCCTTCCTTCCTTTCGAGAGTTAATGGCATTGCCGCACTTCGACAAAACCCCGGGTGAAGTATACGGGGTGATCCGGTTTATGGGACGCACCGCGGAAGGCGATGAGGTGTACACCTTGGGGAAAAAGAACCTGGGAAGCAGGTTGGACCAGGTATTTATGGGACTGGCCGAGCTGCTGGGAGTGAAAGACCAGGTGGTGGTAGTAAACACCATGCATCATGTAAACGTACTTATGATGGCGGGAGGATTCCTCTCCCGCCGGCTGGGGTTGGTATCCCTGGGGCGGCCGATCCTGGTTTGGGGAACCCGGCTGGCATTTCCTCAATTGGTGCAGGCTGTGGAGACGGTCAAAAACGAAATGATGCGGGGAGAAAAGGAATGATAATCCTTTTGGTTGGGACCACCGGCGTACACCATACACTGGTGGCCGCTCACCTTTACCTCCAAAACATACCCGCAAGGGAATTTACCCAACTTAATGGCTACTGTGACCTCTCTCTTGAATGCTCCGGTTTTCCTGTAAACATCGGCTGCGATAGGTATGGCAACAGTGTTTACACTCTGGGATTGGGGCGTCTGGTGAGGATCGGCAGCAGGGCCATCAACAGTTTCAGCCAGATTGTGGGAGTTGATCCTTCGCAGCTGCTGATAAGAGAGATACGCATACCGGGCGAACTCGACATTTGGGCTGCATCTAAAACCAACTGGATGCCTCTGGGAATAGGTAATGGCATTAACCGGTTGGTTGCCGACCATATTATCACCCGGGAGTATAATCGTATAAAGTCTGAAGCCTCCAGGCTGGTCGAACAGGTTGCATTACTGCAGGGAGTATCGGATAATATGACCGGGTTGGGGTTTAAGGTGGGCTGATACGGCCTTTTCTTTTAACCGGTGCTGGAGCAGCCCTTGACCCACCCCTTGTTTTGTCGGATAATGGTGGATATCCTGATTGACGGGGGAATGAACCTTGGTCGGACAAGGCGCCACAGTTGCCAGGGTGATGACGGGCAGCATAGGTGAGGAGATGGGCATTGAACCGGGAGACCGGCTGCTGTCAATAAACGGTAGGACGGTTGATGATATCCTGGACTATTCTTACCTGGCTGATGACGACTACCTGGAGATTGAAATCGAAAAGGCCGGCGGGGAAACCTGGGTTTTGGAGATCGAGAAGGAGTATGGGGAGGGCCTGGGCCTCGAATTTGACGCCGTAGTTTTTGACCGCATCCGGTCATGCATCAACAGATGCCTGTTCTGCTTTGTGGACCAACTGCCGCCGGGCATGAGAAAGACTCTTTACGTCAAGGATGACGACTACCGGCTGTCATTTCTTTACGGCAACTTTATCAGCCTGACCAACCTGGGGCGCCGAGATTGGAACAAGATATTGGAGATGAGGCTGAGTCCTCTTTATATATCGGTACATGCTACTGATCCCGATACCCGTTCCAGGATTTTCGGATCCGAGAAAGCCCGGAACGTTATGCGCGACCTGAAACGCCTGCGGGAGCATAACATTGAGGTTCATACCCAGGTTGTTCTCTGTCCGGGGATCAATGATGGCAGGGTCCTGGAACAGACGATAGACGACCTGAAGTCCCTGTGGCCGGGGGTAAAGAGTGTAGGGATTGTACCGGTGGGGATAACCGGTCACCGTGAAGGCCTGCCCCGGCTGACACCGGTTACCAGGGAGACGGCCTCCGGCCTTATTGAACTGGTGGATAGGTGGCAGGCGAAGTTCCGAAAAGACCTGGGGGTTGGTTTTGTTTACCTGGCGGACGAGTTTTTTGTCCTCGCCGGGAAGGGTTTTCCGGAACCATGGTATTATGATGATTACCCGCAGTTGGAGAATGGTATTGGGCTGGCCGCATGTTTTCTGGAGGAACTGCAGGGTCTGCTGGCGGGTTTAACAACAATCGAAACACCGAACGAACCGACCTATGTTATCTGTGGCCGTTCGGCGGAATCAATGTTTGCCGATGTGGTGCGGATGCTTGAGCCGCTGGGGATTGAACTCCGGATTATTCCGGTTACCAATCACTTCTTCGGGGGTCAGGTGACAGTGACCGGCCTTCTGACCGGACACGATATACTACGAACCCTGGGAAGGTGCTATGAGGGGGAGCGGATTCTGCTGCCTAAAACTGTACTGAGGGATGGAGGAACCTTACTGCTTGATGATATGACAGTATCCCAATTGTCCGCAATGTCCGGGGCCGAAATTGAGGCAGTGGACCCGACCCCGAGAGCCATGTTGGATGCAATCCGGGGCTCGCGGAGGTGGCCCAACAGGAGGGAAAAATGTCAAAACCAGTAGTGGCTATCGTCGGCCGACCAAATGTTGGAAAGTCTACCCTATTTAACCGGCTGGCAGGAATGAGAAAGGCAATCGTCGAAGATATCCCCGGTGTAACCAGAGACCGCATCTATGAAAGGTCCGAGTGGGAAGGTCGGGAGTTTATAATCATCGATACCGGTGGTTTCGTAACCGGGGGTGAGGACGGGCTGGCCGCCGAGGTGAAGAAGCAGGCGGAACTGGCCATCGAAGAGGCTGATGTTATTATAATGGTGGTCGACGCCAGGGAAGGTCTGGTTCAGGAAGACGAGGCTATTGCCGAAGTACTGAGAAAGAGCCGCAAACCGGTAGTTCTTGCTGCCAACAAGGTGGAAGATTTCCATGGACAGACGCAGTTTTATGAATTCTTTGCTCTGGGATTATCGGATCCAATTCCCATTTCTGCGGCTCATGGTCTCAACACCGGCGATCTGCTGGACGAGGTTGCTGCCAATTTCCCGGAACCAGATGAAGACAACCTGGAGGAGGGATTAACCACCCGCATCGCGGTGGTTGGCCGACCGAATGTGGGCAAGTCGTCACTGGTCAATGCTATCCTGGGCGAAGAACGGGTCATAGTCAGTGATGTTCCCGGTACCACCCGTGATGCAGTTGATACCCCTTTTGAATATGGGGGGAACCGATATATCCTGATTGATACTGCCGGAATTCGCAGGAAGACCAGGATTTCCCTTTCCACCGAGAGATACAGTGTAATGCGGGCGTTTAGGGCGGTTGATCGGGCCGACGTAGCACTCATAATAATTGATGCTACTGAAGGAGTCACGGAACAGGACCAAAGGATTGCCGGTTTTGTTCACGAGCAGGGCCGGGCCTCGGTGATTGTGGTTAACAAGTGGGATCTGGTCACTAAAGACGCCAAAACCATGACGGTTTATGATAAGGATATAAGAGAAGAATTGAAGTTTATGGCTTACGCTCCCATCTTGTACGTTTCGGCTATGACCGGACAAAGGGTGCACAAGATCCTGGAACTGGTTGATTTTGTTGCCGAACAGCATTACACCAAGGTACAAACCTCGGAGTTGAACCGAGTGATCAAGGAAGCCTTGCTGCTTAACCCCCCACCGGGAGCGGGCAGGAAAAAGCTCAAGATCTATTACGCCACGCAGGTCAAGACCGGACCGCCAACCTTCGTTTTATTTGTAAATGATGAGGAATTGATGCATTTTTCTTACCTTAGGTATCTGGAAAACACTCTGAGGCAGGCTTTCGGGTTTGAAGGGTCACCCCTCAGGCTTATACCGCGGCAGCGAGTAGGCAAGGAGTGATGCTGATGAAGGAGTTTTTACTGGTAATCATTTGTTACCTGGTCGGCTCAATACCTTTTTCCTACATAGTCAGTCGCCGGTTGGGCAAGGTTGATATCAGGAAGACCGGCAGCGGGAACGTGGGGGCTACCAATGTCTTACGCTCAGCCGGGTTGGCCCCAGCAATTCTGGCGGTAGTCGGCGATATCCTGAAAGGCGTTTTCGCCGCCTGGTTGGCGGCTGTTATGGGCGGAGGAGTCCTCCTGCTGCTGTGCCCTTTGGCGGCGGTAGTTGGGCATTGCTACCCGGTATACCTTAGATTTCGGGGCGGTAAGGGCGTGGCTACCTCTACCGGGGCCCTGCTTTTCCTGACCCCGTATTCCATATTATATCTGTTTTTTGCCTTTGTGGGCGTGGTTGGATTATCTCGCATCGTATCCCTGGGTTCGCTCACCGCTGCAGTTTTTATTCCCTTCGTAACGATGTTTCTTTATCCCCAGGAACGATTCGTCATCATCCTTACCTTTCTCCTGGCAATCCTGGTGATTTATCGTCACAAGGACAACATAAGGCGCCTGCTTGCAGGAAAGGAACCCCGGATAGGAGAGAAAGTCTAGCATGAAAAAGGTAACTGTAATTGGAGCAGGCAGCTGGGGGACGGCTCTGGCGGTCTTGCTGGCGGGTAACGGAAACCAGGTTACACTGTGGGGGAGAAAAGAGGACGGAATCGAGGAGACCGCCCGCACCCGGGTCAATGCACGTTTCCTGCCGGGAGTCAGCATCCCCTACGAGATTGAAGTTACCGCCGACCTTGATTTTGCCATGAGTCAGACGGAAATGCTGGTTCTATCGGTTCCTTCCCAGGCCTTGCGTTCAGTTCTCCGGCGGATTGAACACCGGGTCGGGAACGATGTGGTTATTGTGAATACTGCCAAGGGGTTGGAAATCGGAACTCATCTGCGCATGAGCGAGGTGGTGCGTGATACCTGGGGCCCCGACATCCACAAAAGGTTTGCCGTTCTTTCCGGCCCCAGTCATGCGGAAGAGGTGGGACGCCGGATTCCCACAGCCGTAGTTGCCGCATCATCTTATCTGTCGGTGGCACGGCAGGTGCAGGATGTGTTCATGTCTCGTTGTTTCCGGGTGTATACCAGTGATGATGTTATCGGGGTGGAAATGGGCGGTTCCCTGAAGAACATCATCGCTCTGGCCACCGGCATCAGTGAGGGCTTAGGTTTTGGCGATAATACCAAGGCGGCGCTTTTAACCCGGGGTCTGGTGGAAATAATCCGCATGGGGGTGAAGGTAGGAGCGCGGGCCCAGACCTTCTCCGGCCTAAGCGGGCTCGGAGATTTGGTGGTAACCTGCAACAGCCGTCACTCGCGAAACGGCCGTGCCGGTTTTCTTATTGGCCAGGGACACAATCGGGAACAGGTTATTGAAATGATAGGTATGGCAGTGGAAGGCATTTCCACCACCAAGGCGGCTTTTGAGATGTCCAGTGAACTGGGCTTGGAAATGCCAATCACCAACATCGTCTACCAGGTTCTTTTTGAGGACCAGCCGCCCGGGCCGGCAGTCTGGAAGCTGATGGAAAGGGATAAGAAGGATGAAACCCTGTCGTGAAGACTAGGTTGCTTCAACAAAAAGCTGATAAAAGTGGACATCATGCCACCTGCCAAACTTGAAGCCCACCTCCTTGAAACAACCTACCAATTCAAATCCGAACTTCCTATGTAGCCTTATACTGGTTTGATTGTCGGCCGTGATCCCGGCAACTATTGTATGGTATCTGAGTTTTTCGGCCCGCCGCAATATTTCCTGCATTAGTTGGGTTCCGATGCCCCGGCCCCAGTACCCGGGGGCAACATATATTGACAGTTCGGCGGCATGTGAATAGGCAGCTTTGTCCCTGAAACTGCTCAGACAACAGTAACCCACAACCCTGCCATTAAGTTCCGCCACAATCAATGGATATTTACCGCGGTGTTTATTGAACCATCTCCACCGTTCGACAAGTGTTTTTTCCTCAATATCAAAGGAAGCCGCCAGGTTTTTAACCGCATAATTGTATATTTTCAATATTGAAGGCAGATCGCTTAGGACCGCGTCTCTGATATGGAGCACGGTATTTTCTCCTTTCATAAAGATGGCACTTGCTCGCTCCAAGTGATATTTACTAAACAACAGTATAAACCATCACCAAAGCAGGCCCAAACGTTCCGGGCACCGACAGGTGGTCACAGCACAACAAAAACATGCCGAGGACCCGCTTGCCCCGCCACAGCTTGTATGCAGCGAAAATCGGGAAAAGGAAGATGGGGAGAAGGGTGGGAACGTCCACAAATTTTTCATCCCTAGTTATATTAATCTAATTTGCTCCATATATTTGTACTGTTAACGAGTTTAAGTGCATAAAAATAGGCAAGGTCGCCTGCAGGAGAGGGAAGCTTCTATAAGAGATTTAACCGAGGAGGGAATTAGAGTGGAGGGAAACAACATCTTGAGAGATATCGCCGAAAGGACTGGCGGCGATATTTATCTGGGGGTTGTTGGACCGGTTCGTACAGGGAAATCCACTTTCATTAAACGGTTCATGGAACTTATGGTCATTCCCGGTATTGAAGACTTTTATGAGAGGGAAAGGGCCAAGGATGAGCTGCCCCTTAGTGGAGCCGGGCGAACTATAACGACAACCGAACCGAAATTTGTACCCAACGAGGCCATAGAAATAAGTATCAAGAACGGCTTGAGCGCCAGGTTTCGGGTTGTTGACTGCGTCGGTTACGCCGTTCCGGGAGCACTCGGGTACGAAGAGGATGAAGAACCCCGTATGGTACGCACCCCCTGGTTTGAATACGAGATCCCGTTTGAAGAAGCCGCGGAGATCGGAACCCGGAAGGTTATCGAGGATCACTCCACCATTGGCCTGGTAGTAGTTACCGATGGGTCTATCTGCGATATTCCCAGGAAAAACTACCTGGAGGCTGAGGAAAGGGTAATCAGGGAGCTTCAGCAACTGCAGAAGCCCTTTATTGTTATTCTTAACTCCACCCGGCCTTATACAGAAGAAGTACACGAACTGGCTGAGGAGTTGTCCGATACATACGGGGTAACCGCTGTTCCTCTTGATTGTCAGCAGATGTCCAAGGAGGATGTCTATCAGGTCCTGGAGGAAGCCCTCTATGAATTCCCTGTGCAGGAGGTAAATATTAGTCTGCCCAAATGGGTTGACGAGGTTGAAGAAGACTTCTGGCTCCGCAGTAGGATTGAGGGTTCTATCCGGGGAATCCTGGAAGATGTAAGGAAGGTCCGGGACATTGATACGGCGATGAATAGATTGGCTGACATCGAGTACATCAGTCTGGTGACCATAAAGGAGATGAACCTGGGCACCGGGATAGCCTCAATCGACCTGGCAGTTCCGGAAGAACTGTATTACCAGGTCTTGAGTGAAGTAAGTGGTTTTGAAGTGCAGGGAGACTATGATGTCATGCGGCTGATGCGAGAACTGGCGGTGGCGAAGAAGGAATTCGACAAGGTATCTTCCGCACTGGAGGAGGTCAAAACTACCGGGTACGGGGTGGTGGCACCCAGTCTGGAGGATATGTTCCTGGAAGAGCCCGAGTTAATACGGCAGGGGAGCCGCTTCGGAGTACGCCTCAAGGCGAAAGCTCCTTCGCTTCACATAATTCGAGCCGACATCTCCACCGAGTTAACCCCGATAATCGGGACCGAGAAACAGACCCAGGAACTGGTACGCTACATGCTCGATGAATTTGAGGAGAATCCGCAGAAGATTTGGGATTCAAATATCTTCGGCAAGTCCCTTCATGACCTGGTTAGGGAAGGTATACAAAACAAGCTCCACGGGATGCCCGAAAATGTCCAGCGTAAACTCTCGGAAACGGTTGGCCGCATTGTTAATGACAGCAGTGGAGGACTCATCTGCATCATTATCTGATTACCAGCTTAACCGCATAATCGATGCACTCCATATAAATTGCCGGCTTAAGGCCGGCTTTTATTTTCCCCTACATGATTCCTATGGAGGAATTATTTGTAGGCAAGAAGAAGATTACATTAGAACATAGTAACACTATGCGGGTGATGGATGTGGGACCGGCGAGAAGACTGGTTTTCCTTAAAAACAAGGAAGTACAATTTGAAAAGCAGATCAACACCTATATAATGGACACCCAGTGCAAAGTTTTGGACGTAACTATGCTTGAATGGGACCGTATCGATCGCCAGTACTACCTGGGAATGGTGGTCGAGGAACAGATGAAGTTTTTCCGCCAGAATTGTCTCCTGCTGGAACAGCGGCGTCCAGATGACCTCACCAAGGATCTTGATGACTTTTCCAGCGTTATGGTTAGAGCCAAGAATGTAGAATACAGGATTGAATTTATCAGGACCTTTGCCCTGATGACCCCCAGAGGTATACGGTATTACGCCTTCGTTTTTTATGAAGACTGATGGGCGTCATGATATAATGGTGACGGAGTTTTACTGCGTAACGGGGTGTACATAGGGGATCTCGTTCCCACTTTTACCATATGGTGATTATTATGAGAAACCAACATTCCAAAACCCTGTTAAAGGAAGCCATCACACTGATACCCAGACTCCTGCGGCTGCTTTTTCGAACAATGGGTGACCGCAGGCTCCACGTAAACCAAAAGGTTTTGTTGCTGGGGACCATTCTTTATGTGTTGTCCCCCCTGGATTTTTTGCCGGACTTCATTCCGTTCACGGGGCAGGTGGACGATATACTCCTCCTGGCCGTGGTAATCCTGAGCATAATGCAGCAGGTTGGGCACTCCGTTTTTCAGGAGAGGTGGAAGGACCAGCAGAGCCTCTCTGATATGGCCCGTTGGATTCTGAAACTGGCTTCCTCTTTTCTTCCTTCCTCCATATACGAACGGATTGTAAGAGGTTCCGGGTATCGGGACGACATCATCGATGTCAAGTATTACGTACATGAAGACTGAACCGGATAAACAAGCAGGCTGCTGTTTTCTCCTATCCCGAGGTGAAGTATTCGGGACGGCGAGGCGGCGGTTAACTCCGCCCGCCGCCGCACCGGCTGCCGGGGCCCGGTGACAGAAAAGCATCACGTCTATTCCACGTCCGTATCTCTGGCTGTCTTCCCCTGCTTGGTTCTTGACTTCGCGGAATGCTGCGGATTCACCGGAGCAACTGCGCCATTTACCGGGGAGGGGAGACCAAATTGTTCCCGGGTCGAAAAAATGCTTACCTGCGACAGATTTCTGTGCTATAATGTCCACCGGTCATAGAATAAAATCCATCGTGGATAGACAGCGGGGATAGGCTTGAAGAAGGAAAAGAAGTTTTATCTGGTGAGAGAGGATATGCTTCCCGAAGCCATTCTCAAGACAGCCCGGGCCAAGGAGCTGATAGCGCAGCGGGGGGCGATTCCGATTACCGAGGTCCTGGAGCAGGTGGGGATTCCGCGCAGCACCTTTTACAAGTACCGGGATGGGGTTTTCTCCTTTCTGGATACCCGGGCTATGAAGATAATTAACCTTTCTCTGGAATTGAGGCATGAGTCCGGTGTATTATCCAAGGTATTGAACTATGTGGCCTCCCAGTCGGGAAATATCCTGACCATCAATCAGAATCTGCCTCTGGGAGGGACGGCTAACGTGACCATATCGGTTGATGTTGAAGATTTGCGCATTGGAGTAGAGGAATTGTTGTCAGAGCTGGACGCCATTGACGGGGTACTGCAATCTGAACTCATAGGTAGAAGCTAGGAGGATGAGATATGATTAATGTTGGATTACTCGGATGCGGCACTGTAGGCAGCGGGGTAGTGAAAATGCTGGCCGAAAACAGGGACATTATTCTCCAGCGGGTGGGTCAGGAGGTTGTCATCAAAAAAATCCTGGAATTGGACCGGTCCAAGGTCTATGCCCTGGGCCTGGGAGATGAGGTTATTGCCGCCAGCATGGACGAGATTCTGAGTGAAGACATCGACGTAGTTATCGAGTTGATCGGCGGGATCGAGCCGGCAAAAACATATATTCTTCAGGCGCTCCGGCACGGTAAGGGTGTGGTATCAGCCAACAAGGATCTGATCGCCAGCCATGGCCGGGAGATTTTTGATACCGCGGCTGAACATGGTGTTGATTTCTACTTCGAGGCCAGCGTCGGCGGGGGCATTCCTATCGTGTTTCCCCTGAAGCAGTCCCTGGCCGGCAACCGCATCAAGGAAGTTATCGGCATACTGAACGGTACCACCAACTACATTCTTACCAAGATGTCACGGGAGGGACATCCCTACGAAGAGGTCTTGCGAGAGGCCCAGGCCTTGGGCTATGCCGAAGCCGATCCGACTTCGGATGTTGAGGGCTTTGATGCTGCCCGTAAAATTGCGATACTGGCTTCGATTGCTTTCAACAGCCGGGTTACTTTTGAGGAGGTATATGTGGAGGGGATCACCAGGATTACCCCCTTGGATATCAAATACGGGCGGGAACTGGGCTACGATATTAAACTCCTGGCCATAGCCAAAGAGGAGGAGGACGGTATACTGGTTCGGGTACATCCGGCATTTATACCGCATAATCATCCTTTGGCCGCGGTCGGCGGAGTTTATAATGCCGTTTTTGTGCGGGGGGACGCGGTAGATGACCTCATGTTTTACGGTCGCGGTGCCGGGCAGATGCCTACGGCCAGCGCGGTGGTTGGAGATATGATGGAAATCGTGCGTAATATTGAGCGCAACGATACCGGGCGCATTTCCTGCACCTGCTATGGAGAGAAGAGGGTCATCCCTACCAGCAGCCAGCGGGCCAAGTTCTATATCCGCATGCTGGCCAAGGACCGTCCGGGAGTACTGGCGGGCATTGCCGGTGTGATGGGAAATCATGAGGTCAGTCTGGCTACCGTCCTGCAGAAGGATACCAATAATGGATTTGCTCACCTGGTCTTCATCACCCATGAAGTCAAGGAGTCAAATCTTCGTGACGCCTTGACTGTTTTGAACGGAATGAGTATCGTTGGGGCTGTGGAAAACGTAATCAGACTTGAAGGAGTGGAAGACTATGGAGCATAAGGCCGGATGGCGAGGAATTGTTGAAGAATACCGCGATTTCCTTCCCGTCAGTGAAAAAACCCCGGTGGTTTCGCTGCAGGAAGGGAATACCCCTCTTTTATTTGCCCCCAATTTGTCCGACATGGTTGGGGCCGAGGTTTACCTCAAGTTTGAAGGCGCCAACCCCACCGGCTCCTTTAAGGACCGGGGAATGGCCATGGCCATGAGCAAAGCCCGGGAAGACGGCGCCCAGGTGGTCATGTGCGCCTCAACCGGCAACACCTCCGCTTCGGCTGCGGCTTATGCTGCCCGCTGTGGTATGCGATGCGTGGTCTTGATACCTGAAGGCAAGATCGCCCTGGGCAAACTGGCCCAGGCTTTGATATATGGGGCCCAGGTCCTGGCGTTGGAAGGCAACTTTGACCAGGCATTGACTATCGTGAGGAACATTACCTCCCGCTATCCGGTGACCCTGGTCAATTCCATTAACCCCTTCCGCATAGAAGGCCAGAAGACGGGAGCATTCGAGATTTGCGACCGGCTGGGGCGAGCCCCTGATTACCTGGCGATTCCGGTAGGGAACGCGGGCAATATAACCGCCTACTGGAAAGGTTTTTGCGAATACCATGAGCAGGGACTGGTCGGCAACCGGCCCCGCATGCTGGGCTTTCAAGCCGAAGGTGCGGCCCCGATAGTCCGGGGTGAGGTAGTGCCCAATCCGGAAACCGTAGCCACCGCGATCCGCATCGGCAACCCCGCCAGCTGGAAACAGGCGGTAAGAGCCTACCAAGAATCGGACGGCTCGATCTCGATGGTTACCGATGAGGAGATCCTGGAGGCTTACCGGCTGGTGGCCAGGAAAGAGGGCCTTTTTGTGGAACCGGCATCGGCGGCTTCCGTGGCCGGGGTGTTAAAGCTCAGCAGGACCGGACAGTTCAAACCTGATGATAAAATTGTATGCATAAATACCGGGCATGGTTTGAAGGACCCGGACAATGCGATAAAAACCGCAGCTATTACCCCGGATGTTGTACCCGCGGATGAATCTACGGTGCTCAAGGCTATCTTTGGTTAAGATGCTGACTTTTTTATAGCAGGAACGTTGTAGAAAACGAAGGAGTGAAGTGGTAGGATGGGGCTGGTTGTACAAAAGTTCGGCGGGAGTTCCGTAGCGACAGCTGAGAAAATGAAAAACGTGGCGGCTCGGGTGGTGAGCGAGCGGGATCGTGGGAATCAGGTGGTGGTCGTGGTTTCGGCTATGGGCGATTTGACCGATGAACTCATAGCACTGGCGCATGAAGTCGGGAGCAACCTGCCGGACAGGGAGATGGATATGCTTTTGACTACCGGGGAACAGCAGTCAGCGTCTCTGTTGGCCATTACTCTTTGTAACATGGGGTGCCCGGCCGTATCGCTAACCGGATGGCAATGCGGAATTATGACCGACTCGATTCACTGCCGGGCGCGGATAGCAGGAATAAAACCTGACCGCATAACAGAGGAACTGGAGCAGGGCAAGGTGGTAGTAGTGGCCGGGTATCAAGGAATTTCTCCCCAAGGGGACCTGACCACACTGGGCCGGGGCGGCTCGGATACTACTGCGGTAGCTCTGGCTGCTGTGCTAAAAGCCGATATCTGTGATATATATACTGATGTTGACGGGGTTTTTACGGCGGACCCGCGGATCGTGAAAGATGCCAGCAAGCTGGAGGTTGTATCCTATGATGAGATGCTGGAACTGGCGAGTCTGGGTGCCGGGGTACTGCAGCCGCGGGCAGTTGAATTCGCCATGCAATACAAAGTCAAAGTTCAGGTGAGATCGAGTTTTAGCCTGGAAACAGGCACGCTGGTAATGGAGGCAGGAAAGATGGAGAGTAACCGAGTTGTAAGCGGAGTGGCCTATGATCTCAACGTGGCCAAAGTGGCTCTGTTTGACGTACCTGACCGGCCCGGTGTTGCGCGGGCCATATTCAAGGCTCTGGCTGATGCCAACATTAATGTGGATATGATCGTTCAAGCCGCCATGCGTGATGAACGGAATGATATAGCATTTACGATTACCAAGGACGACCTGCCGCGAGCTCTGCCGGTGGTGGAGAGGGTCTGCCGGGAAATCGGCGCCTCAGGAACAGCCTGTGGTGAAGACCTGGCCAAGGTTTCCATCGTAGGCTCCGGGATGATGAGCAACCCCGGGGTGGCGGCTACCATGTTTGCCACCCTGGCTGAGGAGGGTATTAATATCCAGATGATCAGCACCTCGGAGATTAAGGTCTCCTGCATCATAGCAGCCAATGAGATAGAGAAAGCAGTTAATGCCCTTCATTCCGCCTTCAGCCTGTAAGGTGATCGGCGTTGGCCGCATTACCCGGATTAGCACCGGGACTCTCCGGTATGGTGATCGGAGAACATTGTGAATCCTATAGGCTCTCCGGTTTCTGTACCGGCGGCAGCAACTGCCTCTTTGCGGTTGGCGGAGGGCTCCCTCGGTATATTCATACTGCTGAGGCAGGCCGGGGACCTGGTGATGGAGAGGCTTACCGGCACCCTCATCTTCAGTGCTGCTGCACAGCTGAGAACCAACGTGAATAAACCGCCACCCGGAGGCCGATTAGGAGATGGATGATATAGGGATGTTATCGTCGGATGGAAGAAAAGGATTGGTTATCGTTATAACCGGACACGGCAAGGGCAAGACTACGGCGGCTTTCGGCCAGGCCATGAGAGCTGTGGGCCACGGGCTAAGAGTGCAGGTGATACAGTTCCTGAAAAAGGTTGAATCCGGCGAGGTCAGGGCTGCTTCCCGGCTCGAGGGGTTAACCGTCAAGCAGTTTGGTACCGGGGATTTTGTAGATCTTGACCAGCCGGAGCCCCGGGAATTTGAAATGGCTCGACTGGGATTGGAAGCGGCCAGGAAAGCCGTGGAAGATCCGCAGACCGACATGGTCATTCTTGATGAGATTAATACGGCTCTTTGTTGCCGTCTGCTTCCTCTTCCAGATATCCTGTTCCTGATAAATAACCGGCGACCGGGCTTACACCTGATTCTTACCGGACGAGACGCCCCCGTGGAGATAATAGAACTCGCGGACACAGTGAGCGAAATTGTCGAGATTAAGCATCACCATTCCCGGGGAGATACCGCTCGTAAGGGAATTGAGTACTAGGGAGCGGCAACCGCTTGTTAATCCGCCTGCACATTAAATAGACATAATTACAGATCCCGCCGATTAGATCCTTCTGACCCCTGCCAAGCGGGTAAATGCTTATACCTCCCCATGTTTCGTATTGAAAAACCCCATATTAAGATGAATTAAATGGAAATATATAGAAATGAGTGTCGGTAAAAGGAAATTAGTCGTCCGCATGGAATTGATAACCATATATCCCAATAATCGCCTGGAGGCTCATCTGTGAGAAGCAGATATATATGGTTGGCTTTACAAGTAATGTTTCCGGTAAGTCTACTTGTGATTGGCCAGTCGGATGTCCTTTTTGCACTCTACAATAAGAATGTGTTTGGACCCTGGTATGACTATAACGCGGTTCATAACATAAAGAACTGGTGCATGTGGATTGGCGGCCTATGGATTGTTATTATTTTGGGATTAGATTTACTAACGACAAAAGCTGCATATGATAGAGTAGAAAGGCAACGCAATTCGTTGCTTAGGCTCAACAAAGATATGCTTCTCAAGGTCTGGAAGTCATCTGATTGCCCCGATCTTCCTCCTAATGTGAACGTGAGAATTTATGTTGCGCAAAACAGAATTCTTGAGTTTTTCGCTAATTTAAGAAGAGGGCGTCCCGTTAACGCCATCCGGTTTTACGTAAGAAATGTGAATGGTTTGGCGGAATCCGGACTGACTGACCGCTTGAGTTTTGAAGTTTCACCGAACCCCCAATGGTTGGTGGGGCAGTGTTACCAAAAAAATGATATTATGGTAGAATGCAATTTAAGAAATGCTCAATATTCATTGGACCAGTGGCAGAAAAACAAAATCTCGGCACTGAAGTGGTGCATATGTGTACCGGTTCATAATGAGCTTGATGATCAGGTAATTGCCGTTGTCCAATTTGACAGTGAGACGCCGGCCAATGTCAACCAGTGGCCGGATAAGATTTACGAGGAAATACACGTACCTTTCTGTATGATATTGTATGAAGCGGTTCCGGAACTTTTCGGGAAGGATGATAAACATTGAAAGAGATTAAGGCAAGAGCAGTCGTTCATACACGGGCAGGAGCAGTCATCTCTGCAAACGAACAGAAAAAATCTGACTATTTGACTCGCGTGGGCAGATACATGCTTCAAGAAAAGTCGGTCAAAAGCATGACCGGAAATGGTGTTAGCAACGGAAGCCGGGTTGCTAAGGTCGGAACAAAAACAAAGGACAGTTAGAAACAGGATTGCACTGGCTGTATGACCTTGTTTGTGCAAAATCGGCATCTACAAACAGTGACTGGCTGAACCTGGAACAAGTCGTCATAGGAGAAGGGTCACACAAATAGTCGACGGATGCTGTGGTTGTAATGCTTGTTTTCCGCCAAACCGAAAAGGATAATGCGCCCAGGTAAACTACTATATTGTAAGTAGTTTACCTGGGCTTTATAATTTAGTTAACAGCGGTACTGGGGAGGGATTGGATGGATAAGGCCAGAAGGGCCTTGATTCTGGTGGTGGTTATTTGTTTGGGGATCGGGTCTTATTATGGATACCAGGTTTATTTTAAGCGGGATACCCGGGAGGTCCAGGCTTCGGGAACCATTGAGGCGACCACGGTCGATTTAACCGCACCGGTAGCCGGAGTGCTCAGAAGCATTGCCGCCAAGGAAGGTGATACGCTGCAGGAGGGCCAGGTGGCGGCCGAGATCTCGCGCAGCGATCTGCTGGCACAGAGGGAGCGGGATGCCATGGCTCTCCTGAAGGCGGAAGCCCAACTGGCAGAACTGCTATCCGGATTCCGGGAGCAGGAGATCGCTGAGGCGGAGGCCAATTTGGCGGTTGCTCAGGCCACCGCCCAGAAATCGGCTGATGAACTCCAGAGCCGGGAGGTCTTGTTTGCAGAAGGGGGCATCTCCCTTGAGGAACTGGAACGATACCGGTTGAGCGCCGAGGTCGATCGGAACAAACTCAAAGCCGCCGAGGCCAGGCTCAGTATGCTGCAGTCTGGAAATCGTCCCGAGGTGGTCTCTGCGGCTCGGGCGGAAGTGGAAAGATGTCGGGCAGTACTTAAGGCTACCGAGGCCATGATCAATGACCTGCAGATCAGATCTCCACTTAATGGCACCGTAATCCAGAAGAATTACGAACCGGGGGAATACATTACGCCGGGGGCTCCCGTGCTGACGGTCGCCGATATGAACAACCTGTGGATCAAGGTCTATATTCCTACCGATGACCTGCCCGCAGTAAAGCTTAACCAGAGAGTGACGTTTACGGTTAGCGGAGAATCCAGGACCTTTACGGGGACGGTTAGTGAAATAGCCTCCAAAGGAGAGTTTACCCCCAAGACCATACAGACCAAGAAAGAACGGGCCAACGTGGTCTTCGGGGTCAAGATCCGCGTTGACGAAGAACATGGAGGAGTTCTTAAGCCGGGAATGCCGGCTGACGTAATATTTCCTGGGAAATGAAAGCCATGATCAAAACCTGCGAGCTCACCAAATCTTTCGGGACGATTGTTGCGGTCGACCATGTGGAAATTGAGGTCGATCAAAATGAGATATTTGGGGTAGTGGGACCGGATGGTGCGGGCAAGACCACCCTCCTACGGATGATCTGCGGGCTGATTGAGCCGAACCGGGGGAAGGTAGTCCTCTTCGGTGAAGAAAGCCCCGGCGATAGCAACCGGTCGCGCTTGGGTTATATGCCCCAGCGCTTTAGTCTTTACGGGGATTTGACGGTGATGGAAAACATCAACTTTTTTGGGAGCCTGTATGGCTTGAAGAAGACGACCATCAGGCAGCGGGCCGAGGAGATCCTGCGTGTTACCAATATGCAGGAATTCAGCAGCCGCCTGGCTGCCAACCTTTCCGGCGGGATGAAACAAAAACTGGCTTTAACCTGTGCCCTGATAACCAGACCGGAAATCCTGATCCTTGATGAGCCGACCTATGGGGTTGATCCCGAATCGCGCAAGGAGTTTTGGAAGATACTCTACCGGCTGAACAAGGAGGGGGTTACATTAATGGTGTCAACTCCTTACATGGATGAGGCCGAACTCTGCCACCGGGTAGCCATCATCAGCCAGGGCCGGGTGGTGGCGGTCGGCACCCCCATGCAGCTTAAACGGGGCCTATCCCACCGCTTGTTGGAAGTAAGGGCTGATACCCGGGACCCCCGCGTGTTTGAGGCACTGAGCGAGCTGGATAGTTGTTCATTTTACGGGGACCGCTTCCATATTGCGGCTCGAGATCTTGAGGCTGCTACCCGCGAGATAAATGACTTCCTGGCGGAACGACGGATACGGTTGTACGGCATCCGGGAAGTCGCTCCCTCCATGGAGGATGTGTTTATAGCCTTGACCGCAGCCGACAACGAGGTGGGAGCATGAATCCAGCCATTGAGACCAGAGAACTGACCCGGATGTTCGGGGATTTTGTGGCGGTAAACAAGGTAAGCCTGACTATTGAGCCCGGTGAGGTCTGCGGGTTTTTGGGCCCCAACGGAGCAGGCAAATCAACCCTGATAAGGATGCTCTGCGGAATACTGACACCTTCATCGGGAAGCGGGTCAGTCCTGGGGTATGACATCGTCAGCCAGAGCGACCAGATAAAACAGCACATCGGCTATATGTCTCAAAAGTTCAGCCTTTATGAGGACCTGACCGTCCGGGAGAACCTGGATTTCTATGGGGGCGTTTACGGTATATTGCACCGGAAGAGGTCCAAGCGCATCAGGGAAATGCTGGACCTGGTCGGCCTGGAGGGCAGCGAGAACCGCCTGGTACATGGACTCAGCAGCGGCTGGCGGCAGCGGCTGGCTCTAGGATGTGCTCTGATCAGCCGCCCGGCGGTAGTATTCCTGGATGAGCCAACCAGTGGAGTGAGTCCTACCAGCCGCCGTTCCTTTTTTGACATTATTCAGCGGTTGGCCAACGAAGGGACTACGGTGATTGTAACCACCCACTTCATGGATGAGGCCGAGAGGTGTAACCGACTGGCTTTTATCTCTCAGGGGCATCTTATTGCCCTTGACACCCCCCGGAACCTAAAATATTCGGCCTTGCAGGGGTATTTGGTGGAACTTGAGATACCGGGAGCTATTGAGAGGATCTCCTCCATTGAGAGCCTCCCTTATGTAAAGGAGTGCAATCTGCATGGGCCGCTGCTGCATGTACTTCTGCAGAGTAAAGATTATACTGGAGAATTGGCCAGGTGTACGGGGACTGAACCCCGCGAGATAACGCCCAGCCTGGAAGATGTGTTTATTGCCCTGTCGAAAAATAGATGAGGGAAGGTGCATCAGAATTAACCGGATACTGGCGATATTAAAAAAAGAATTCATACAGATGCGCCGGGATCGAATGACCCTAGCCCTGATCTTTATGATGCCGCTGGTACAGCTGCTCCTTTTCGGGTATGCGATTCAAACCGAGGTCAAGCATATCAAAACCGTGGTTTTTGACCAGTCGTTATCTTATGAAAGCCGCGACCTCCAGCAGGCCTTTGCCGCATCCGGGTATTTTGATGTGATAGGAGCGGCGGGGAGTTACGATGAGGTCACGGAAATGATCGACAGCGGACGGGCCAAGGTGGGTATCATCTTTCCTCCCGATTTCGCACATACCCTGAAGCGAGGGGAGCCTTCGCCGGTACAGGTGGTTGTTGACGCCTCTGACAGTATGGTGTCAAACCAGGCGGTTGCTATCGCCAATTCCATTGGACTCCTGAAATCCCAGGAGGTGCTGTTTCAAAATATGAATATATCAGGACCACCATATGATATAAGGGTTCGACCCTGGTACAACCCCGATGGAATCACGGCTTACTATATGGTTCCTGCTATCCTCGGCATAATCGTAACCATGACCATGGTTATCCTCACTGCAGTGGCCATAGTGCGCGAACGGGAAAGGGGAACGCTGGAACAACTGCTCGTAACCCCGATCAAATCCCTGGAACTGATGATTGGTAAGATTATACCGTATATCGTCTTGGGCTACCTGCAGATAACGGTAGCCCTGCTGGTGGCGGTCCTGGTCTTTCAGGTACCGATTAAAGGGAGTGTGCTGCAGCTTTACGGGCTGACCCTGTGTTTTATCACCGCATCTCTGGGTTTAGGGATTATGATCTCCAACATTGCCCGTACCCAGATGCAGGCTTTTCAGATGTCATTCTTTGTGATGCTGCCCAGCATACTGCTGTCCGGCTTTATGTTTCCCCGAGATGCCATGCCCAGGATCATCTACTATTTAAGCGACTTGATTCCCTTAACTTATTATCTGGACATCATCCGCGGGATAATCCTTAAGGGTATCGGGGCCGAGTACCTGGTAGGCCAGGTGGTTGCGTTGCTTGTATTCTCGGTAGTATTCGTTACCATTGCTACCCTGAGATTCACGAAAAAGATCGCCTGAGAGCGCATCATGAACGGAGGAGAACATGGGAATCCGCGAAAGAATAATCCGGGCCTGTCAGGAGTTGTCAGTCAATCGGGGGTTATCCGGAGTGACTATGGATGAAGTGGTCGCTCATGCCGGAGTAAGCAAGAGAACCGTCTACCGCTACTTTGCCGGCAAGGATGACATAATTGCCGCGGCGGTTGACGAATTCTTGCAGACCATGGATCAGGAGCTTGAACGATTAATAAAGGCCAATCTTAGCCCGCAGGAGATTGTGTCTACAATTATGAAAAGGCTTGTTACTGACGGTCAGTTCATATTTGGAGCTCATAATATCAGAAGTATTCAACAGGTGTATCCCCATATCTGGGAAAAGATCGATTCTTTCAGAACTGAAAAATTCATGTATCTGTTGAATGTTTTTCGGGAGAAGGGTGAGATCGAAATACTCCGGGAAACTGATCCGCGAATCGTGTCGGCTATTTTCCTGGCCGTGGCTCAGACCGTTATGACCCCCGAATTTATCATCAAGAACGATCTTACTTTTGAAGATACTGTCAACCAGGTAAGCCGGATTATGATGGCCGCTATGGGGCTAAGGTAGCACCGCCGACCGATTGCGGAGATGACCGCAGCCCCGGTGCTGTACGTATCCGCGGTTTAACACGGTTTCCATCCAACAATTCGTTTGGTATTCTACCGGTGAAACGGCAGGATTATTTAAGAACATACAGAATTCAATATAAAGGTAAAATAATCCTGAATTTTCATACACCTGTGTTGATCTCCAGTATCCGATGTTAAGCATCACTAACCTTGATGAACCAATGTGAGAAATTGGCTGCCGGTGTGAGGGTAATATCAGTGAGGGGGAGATTGTAGTTATGACCCGGTCTGTAACCCGGATTAGAAAAAACCTTCATGATCTGACCTTGTGGGCTGTCCTGGCGCAAAACATTTATAGTCTTCAGGGACAACTGCTATTAGCCAAAGGAACAGTCTTAAAGCCGAACCTGGTTGGTAAGCTTATGGCTTCAGGCATAACCGAGGTATACCTGGAAGAGAGCCAAGACGAAGATACTCCCGCGGCTGTGCAGAACAGAAATCTGGAAGGTGCCTTTCGCGTCGGCCAGATTATTGTAAGCGATGTTATGGATCAGGTACGAGACGGAAGACCTATTGATTCCGATGACCTTAAAGAGGCCGTTGATATCTTTTACCCGGAAGTTATTGCATCAACAAATATATTTACACAGTTGTTGAGGCTGAGAGATAAGGATGAATATACAGCCCAACACTCAATTGCCGTGGGAGCTATTGGCGTAAAGATATGCCAACTGCTGGGACTGCCGCAAGATAAAGCCAAGATGGTAGGTATGGCCGGGGTGATGCATGATATCGGCAAGGTTAGGCTGCCGGATTCGGTTCTTAATAAACCTTATGACTTGAACAGCCATGAGTGGGAACAGATGAAGAAGCATCCGCAATACGGGTATGAGATTCTCAAATCTATGAAGGACATACCACCGGAGATCCTACTGGCAGTGCTGCAGCACCACGAAAGGCTTAACGGTACTGGGTACCCATTGGGACTCACAGCAAAAAAATCCACCTGTTCTCTCGGATCCTGGCGATAGCGGATTCATTTGATGCCATGACTACGGAAAGGGTTTACCACCGGCCCCGGTCCATCTTCGATGCCTCTAAAGAGCTTATGGCTCAGGCGTACAATAATCAACTGGATATACGAATTGTAATTCGTTTTGTCCACTATCTCGTGGACTTGTCTCCGGGACAAAAAGTCCTGTTGAACACGGGAGAAATAGCGGAAGTGATCCTGCCCAATAAGGCCGAGCCCACCCGGCCTCTAGTACAAGTGGGAGAAGAGTTTTTTAATCTGGAGCTGAACCGGGATGTATGGATTGACGGCTTAATTGTGAATTGAATTCACCCTACCGATTTGAACCGCAAAACAAAACCAGTTTAGCGAATCAGAAAAACAGAGTTGGAATGGGGTATTGCTGCGGAAGCAGGGCAATACCCCGCTTTTTTTGGAGCTGTACCCCCAACCTTTGTTTCTGAATCCCTCACTGATTTAAGTAAACCTGAATAGCATATTAAAAATGGAGTTATTTGAGGGTAAACCTGTGCAAATTGCAGTAGAAGTGTGTAATGTCAGTATGACCTATCAGTCCCCAGAGGGAGAAATCCATGCTTTGAAAAACATTGACTTTACAGTACGAGATGGAGAATTCATATGTATAGTCGGCCCCAGCGGCTGCGGCAAATCGACGCTGTTATCGTTGATTTCGGGACTGCTCAATCCAACCTGCGGTGCAATTTATATATATGGAGAAAAAATAACAGGACCTTCGCGAAAAGCTGGATACATGCTGCAGAAGGACCACCTGTTTGAGTGGAGGACGATCCTGCAGAATGTCCTGCTGGGGGTGGAAATCCAAAGATCCATCACTCCCCGGGTCAAAGAAAAAGCCAATAGGTTTCTGAAAACATACGGCCTTTACGAGTTTCGTGACAAGTATCCGTCCCAGTTGTCGGGCGGCATGCGACAAAGGGCGGCTCTCATTCGTACCCTTATGACCGACCCCGAAATCCTCCTTTTGGATGAGGCGTTTTCAGCCCTTGATTACCAGACCCGCCTGGCAGTCACCGATGATATTTATGCCATTATTAAAAAGGAGAACAAGACAGCTATCCTGGTTACCCATGACATCTCCGAAGCAATCAGCATGGCGGACCGGGTTATTGTCTTATCCCACCGGCCGGGAGTCATCAAGGAAATCTATAACATATCACTGACCTGCCATAAGCGTTCTCCGCTCAGTTCCCGGGAAGCACCGGAGTTCAGGTACTACTTTCAGCAGATATGGAAGGAGCTGGATATTCATGTCTAAGCATGAACCCCAAACCGGGACGGTTGACACGGCAGAGGCACCCATCTCGGCCGAACATGCCCGGTATCTCAGGAGAATTAAACGCCAAAAAACGGCTGTTCGCTTAACTCAGATCCTGGTGCTGGTCCTCCTGTTTGCTCTCTGGGAGATCCTGGCCGGGGCGAGGATTATCGACCCCTTCATAACCAGCCAACCTTCGCGGGTTGTCAATACAATTAGAACCCTGTATGCTGAGGGAGTGCTGTTTACCCACATCGGAATAACCTGTTTGGAAACCATTATCGGATTCCTGCTGGGTACCGTTCTCGGGGTCTTGATTGCGGTCGCGTTGTGGTGGTCCCAATTCCTTTCCCAGGTGTCTGAGCCTTACCTGGTGGTGCTGAACAGCCTGCCTAAAATTGCTCTGGGGCCGGTTTTCATCGTTTGGATCGGAGCAGGTCCCGTAGCAATTATTGTGATGACCCTGGCTATATCCCTCATTGTTACCATTCTGGAGGTCTTGAACGGGTTTGTGAATACTGACCCGGATAAGATCAAGCTGGTCCACAGTTTTGGAGGGACCAAGTGTCAGGTGTTGACCAAAGTGCTATTGCCGGCCTCATTCCCCAATATAATCAACGCCCTCAAAGTCAATGTGGGACTGTCATGGGTCGGGGTTATTGTTGGGGAGTTCCTGGTTTCCAAAGCAGGGCTGGGGTATCTCATTGTCTATGGCGGCCAGGTCTTCAAGCTGGATCTGGTGATGACCAGTGTTGTTATTCTGGCCGTGGCCGCTACGCTCATGTATCAGGGGGTGATATATTTCGAACAGTTGGTCCTGAAAAGGAGCAGGTTGATTTAACCAGAGGGGAGGAAGATGACTGTTGAAAAGGGTAATACTGCTGTTATCCGTCCTACTGAGTCTGTCTTTGATTCTGGCCGGCTGCAGTAAATCCGAGGGCGAACTTACCAAGGTCAGACTATCGGAAGTAACCCACTCCATTTTTTATGCCCCGCAGTATGTGGCGTTGACACAGGGATTCTTCGAAGAAGAGGGATTGGAGATTGAGCTGATTAACTCCCAGGGGGCCGATAAGGTTATGACCGCCGTGCTGTCAGGGCAGGTGGATATCGGCTTCGCCGGTCCGGAAGCATGTGTCTACGTTTACAATGAGGGAAGAGCAGATTACGGGGTGGTTTTTGCCCAGTTGACCAATGGAGATGGGACCTTCCTGCTGGGCAGGGAACCGGACCCTGGTTTTAAGTGGAGTGATTTGAAAGGAAAAACGGTGATTGGAGGGCGCAAAGGCGGCATGCCGGCTATCATCCTGCAGTACGTCTTGGAAAAGAACGGACTTAAGGTCGGGGAGGATGTGTTCATTGACACTACCATGCAGTTTGCCGCCATGCCCGGTGCTTTTATGGGCGGCCAGGGAGATTATGTGATAATCTTTGAGCCTACCGCCTCAACCATGGAAAAGGAGGGCAAAGGTTATATAGTGGCATCGCTCGGCGAGGAGAGTGGAGAGGTTCCCTATACGGCTTACTTTGCCAGGAAGAGCACTATTGAAAACAATCCCGAGCTAATCGCCAAGTTTACCCGGGCCATCTACAAGGGGCAGCAGTGGGTGGACACCCATTCTCCGGAAGAGATTGCCCAAGCCATTAAGCCCCACTTCCCGGATGAGTCTGATGAAATCCTGGTAAGCTCTGTTAAACGCTATAAGGATCAGAACACCTGGAAGAAGGATCCGCTGATGCTGGAATCCGATTTCTATCTCCTGCAGGACATCATAAAAGCGGCGGGGGAACTGGATAAGATCGCCCCTTACGATAAGGTAGTCACGACCGAGTTCGTTCCCTGATAAGGCCTTTGCCAAATAACCGGGGCTTTGTTAACAGGGGACGCTTTGATGTGTTATCCCAACACCGAAGCCGTCCCCTTGTTTTGCTCGTTATGGCCAGGATATCAGGTTAACCCGCGCAGGCATATTCACCCGTGCACCAGGTCACACTAAGTCTACTTGATAACCTAAACGGGGAAGTCTGGTGAATAGTGCTTGGCACCAAGAAAGCGGCAAACCCCTGAAGCCGGCACAACAGGTCTTCAGTCAAACCTCAAGGACGACGGCAAACTGCAAAAACAACTCTCGCGTTCAATCGACGAAAATGAAAGTCTGCTAAGGGATTCATTCGGTGATAGTATGGACCTCTCGATTCGCCGGTTGCGCACAGGTGATTCAAGACAGCATGAACTGCTGATTGTTCATTTGCAGGGTCTGGTCGACGACTGGTTGGTTTCCAATTCCATCATTCAAAAAGCAACACAACTGGGCCGGGAGATACGGGATGAACAACAAGCATTCCAGGTTCTCCGGGACAGTCTGTTAACGGTAACCCAAGTGGAAGTAGTGACCGGGGCCTATGAACTGGTTACCCGGATTGCGGCGGGGAATTGCGGGTTACTGGTGAACGGCATTGCCGCCGGATTATGCTGCATCGTTCCCGGTGGAGAACGGAGAGCGGTTGATGACCCGATAAATGAACCCGTCGTCAGGGGACCACGGGAGGGATTTACTGAGTCACTTCATGTCAACATAAGCCTGCTGCGCCGTCGGATCAAGGATTCAAACCTTAGGTTTGAACAACAGCAAATCGGCCGCATCAGCAAAACTGAAATAGCTGTCGCCTATATTACGGGTACTGCTGATGAGAGGATTGTCCGGGAGGTGCGACAACGGCTTGCCCGAATTGACATTGATTTTGTGCAGGAAAGCGGGCAGATCGAAGAACTGATAGAGGATTCCCCCTTCAGCATCTTTCCAAGCGTATTTCGAACCGAACGCCCCGACAGAGTGGCCCAGGCCTTGGCCGAGGGACGGGTTGCC
>LFRU01000057.1:27220-117985 GCA_001512495.1 Syntrophothermus sp. DTU052
GCTGAAGATTACTATGAACGTTTTTACATAGCTTCGTTTATTAGACTGCTTCGTATTATCACCTTTTTCATATCATTAACCCTCCCGTCGCTTTATGTGGCCGTATTGACTTTTCATCATGAAATGCTACCTACCGAACTCTTATTCAGCATCGCCGCCCAGAGAGATGGGATTCCCTTTCCGGCGATTGTCGAGGCATTGTTGATGGAACTGGTATTTGAGGTGCTGCGGGAAGCAGGGGTTAGACTTCCCCGCATAATCGGCCCTGCGGTCAGTATTGTGGGAGCCCTGGTATTGGGGGAGGCCGCCATACGGGCCGGTCTGGTATCGCCCGCCATGGTCATGGTGGTAGCCTTAACTGCCGTCGCCTCCTTTGCAACACCCGCCTACAGTCTCGGCATTACTGCCCGGCTTTTACGTTTTCCTTTAATCATTCTGGCGGCATCGTTAGGATTGTTCGGCGTAATGGTCGGCCTGTATTTAATGTACGTAAAATTAACCGCGCAGCGTTCGTTTGGGGTGCCTTATCTGACACCGGTGGCACCGGTGGTTATCGAGGGATGGAAAGACAGTGTAATACGGGCGCCCTTGTGGATGCTCAACCGCCGGCCCAGCCTGGTGGCCAACCGGGACAACCTGCTAAAACAGAAGCCCGGAAACAAACCCCAACCGCCTGACGTCAACAAACGGCAGCAGTGAGAGGTATCATCAATGAGTATGCCTTCTGAAAAGGTGAACGGAGCACAATTGATCAGCCTGATACATATGATCAGGATTGTACCGGTCACAATCGTTTTTCCAACCCTCTTGGCGGTGCAGATGGTACAGGATCTCTGGATTGCTACCCTGGCCGGAGCGGTTTTAGCCTTGCTTATAATAATTCCGCTGGTGTTCCTGGGATTGAAATTTCCGGAGCAGACGGTTATTCAGTACAGCGAGACGATTCTGGGAAATCTCCCGGGAAAGGTGGTCGGTCTCATTCTCGTCATTTACTGGTTGAAGATCGCGGCCGATGTCATTTATGCCATTGGCGACGCATTCACCCTCGCGGTTATGCCGGAAACGCCGATATGGGTATTTACCACCATCATTGCCTTCATGGGTGCTTATACTGCCAGACATGGCTTGGAAGTAATCGGGAGGATAAGCTTTAACTTTATGGCTATAGTCGTCTTGGTAGGAATTATGGTTATTGTGTTGCCGTTCGAGGCTGCGAAAGTGAAGAATCTGCTCCCCGTGCTTGAAAACGGACTTGAGCCGCTGATTAAACCGGTACTGGTCAACCTCTCCTTCTGGGCACAACTCGTGGTAATCGGCATGTTATTGCCCCATCTCAACAGAATCAGGGACAGCGTGAGGTTTTCCGGTTATGCACTTCTCATCACCGGAACCTTGATAGTTCTTTTTTCAATAACGCTGACGGTTGTATTTGGCGTTACCGCCAAAGATTTGTCTTTACCGGCGTACAGCCTGGTGCGAATGATACGAGTAGCCCGTTTTCTCGAAAGGATTGAGATAATAATATTAATTTCCTGGACTCTGGCTGCAGCCGCCAAGCTGGCTCTTATGTTGTGGGCCGGTTCACTGGGTCTGGTACAGATATTCGGCTCATCCAATTACTCCGCGTTGGTTTACCCTCTTGGGATAGTCTGCATAATTGCAGCGCACCTGCTTCACGATAACCATATGGAATACATGTCTACACTGGTTCAGAGTGCTCCGTTCATTGTTGTCACAGTTGCAGCTCTGATCATAATTCTGGCTTTTGGTTGGCTGGTGCGGCGCGGCTCTGATTCAACTGGAGGTATCTGAATCATCCAAAAAAAACCATGGTGGAAGATGACGATTGTCAGCCTGTTGGCTCTGGTCCTGGTACCGCTATGCAGCGGATGCTGGAGCCGCCGTGAGATTCAGGACCTTGCCTTTGTAACCGCTCTGGGGGTCGACAAAGGTCCCGAGGACGGAACCCTGAAGTTGACCGTTCATATCGCCAAACCTTTTGCCGTAGCTGGTGGCGAGGGGAAGAAGGAGCCGGAAAAACCCTTCCTGGTGGCGACCAGCATCGGCTCTACGTCTATCGAGGCCACCAGGAACTTTGTTAAGAAAACCCCGGTTCGTTTGGACTGGACCCATAACCGGTTTGTTCTTTTTGGTGAATCATTTGCCCGGGAAGGAATAATCGATACGTTAAGTATTGTGGGCAGGGATACCCAGATGCGCAGAAGCACCCTGGTAATCGTTGCTCATAACTCAACGGCTGAGGAACTGCTGCAGGCCGAGTTCGAGCTGGAGCGTATTCCGGCTTCCGGGGCCGAGGCAATTCTGACTGCGTCCCAGCAGCGATTGGCCACATCTGTAGTATGCACGGTTAATGACTTCATGCAGGCCCTGCAAGCAGAAGGGATAGAACCGCTCGGAACCAGGGCGCAAGCGGTTCCCCTGGCACCGGCCGGGGAGAAGCCGGGTGAGACCAATATTGAAGGTGAACTGACAAGAGAAGAAGTGGCCTTAACAGCCGAGATTGCAGGAATCGCGGTATTTAAAGGCGACAAGCTGGTGGGCTTCATGGAGGACAGAGAAACCAGGGGATACAACTGGATTGGCGGACAGGTTCGCAACACGATTATGTCGCTTGACCTTCCTCAGTTGGACAAAACGGCGGGTGTTGAAGTGATCCGGGCAAAAAGTTCAATAATTCCGCAAATCGAATCTGGCAATATTGAATTTAAGGTTCGGATTGACGTTCAGGCGATTATGCAGGAAGTCACTTGGTTACCAGGATCACTTGCAGATGAAGAGGCCATTGCAATGATAGAACAACGAGCAAGTGCTCTGATCAAGGAAGAAGCCGAGAGTGCCCTGGCCAAGGCCCAGAATCTGAATGCTGATGTTTTTGGTTTTGGCAGGGAAATATACCGGCGCCATCCGCGTGAATGGGCCGGTATCAAAGAGCAGTGGGAAGAGTTGTTCCCCTTTCTGAATGTACAATTTGAAGTCACGACCAAACTCAGGAGTCCCGGCATGACGAGATTCTAGAGTGTCCGGGATGGATTACAAACTTGGTCAATTAAGGGAACCGGAATTCTATTACGTTACTGGAGCAGAGTTCCCCCGTTCCAACGATTAAGTTATCTCTGCATGGTATTCCTGCAAGGACTTCAGCTTGGTCTCCAGGTGGTTGTTTTCCTTGTAAGCGGCAATACCCTTGGCGCTGGCTAACGCCGCGGCTACGGTGGTGATGTAGGGTACCTTGTACTTTATCGCCGCCTTTCGGATGTAGGAATCATCATGCTGGCTGCGCTTACCGGACGGGGTATTGATAACCAGGTTGATCTCACCGTTGGTTATAGCGTCAACAATATTAGGGCGGCCCTCAAACAGCTTCTTAATCTTTTCTGCCATGACCCCGTTCTCCCGCAGGTACTTGTAGGTCCCGCTGGTGGCCTTGATCCTGAAGCCCAGCCTGGCGTACTCCCGGGCGGTTTCCAGGATCATTGTTTTGTCCTGGTCGTTAACGCTGATCAGAACCGTCCCGGAAGTGGGCAGAGGCAGTTGAGTGGCTTCCTGGGCCTTGAAATAGGCCAGGCCAAAGGAATCAGCAATCCCCAGCACCTCCCCGGTGGACCTCATCTCCGGTCCCAACACCGGATCGACATCCTGGAACATGTTGAACGGGAGGACCGCTTCTTTAACACCAAAATGCGGGATGTTTTTGACTGCCAGGCTGGAGAGGGAGAATTCTTTACCTTCACAGTCGGCCATGATTATCTCGGTGGCAATCCTGGCCATGCGAATATTGCAGACCTTCGAGACCAGGGGAACAGTACGCGATGCCCGGGGATTGGCTTCCAATACATAGACCCGGTCGTTGGCTATAACGTACTGCATGTTCATAAGACCGACCACATTCAGAGCCTGGGCAATATTTTTGGTATATTCCACAATCGTGTTGATGTGTTTTTCCGGTATGCTGGCCGGGGGGATGGCACAGGCTGAATCACCGGAGTGGATCCCGGCAAATTCAATATGCTGCATTACAGTAGGCACGAAGGCATCCCTGCCGTTGGCGATGGCGTCGGCTTCGGCTTCAATGGCGTTGCCAAGGAACCGGTCGATGAGGATGGGCCTTTCCGGTGTGACCCCTACAGCCGCGTTAAGGTATTGGCGCAGCATCTCTTCATCATGCACGACTTCCATACCCCGCCCCCCCAGAACGTAGGAAGGCCGAACCATCAGGGGATAGCCGATCCGGTTGGCAATGGCCCGGGCTTCTTCAAAGTTCACTGCCATACCGGACTCCGGCATGGGAATGCCCAGTTGTTCTATAACACGCCGGAATCGGTCGCGATCTTCGGCCAGATCGATGGTTTCCGGGCCGGTTCCCAGAATTCTAACCCCGGCCTGGGCCAGGTCTCCGGCAATATTCAGGGGAGTCTGACCCCCAAATTGAACAATGACCCCCAAAGGTTTTTCTTTCTCATAGATGCTGAGCACATCCTCTACGGTTAACGGCTCGAAATATAGCTTATCCGAGGTATCGTAGTCCGTGGACACCGTTTCCGGATTGCAGTTGACCATAACCGTCTCGTAACCCAGGTCGCGCAAGGCAAGGGCGGCGTGAACACAGCAGTAGTCAAATTCGATCCCCTGGCCAATGCGGTTGGGGCCTCCTCCCAGGATCATCACCTTGTGTCGGTCACTGACGCCGGTCTTATCGGGAGCGTTGTAGGTAGAGTAGTAGTAGAATGAATTCTCCACTCCGCTAACCGGCACCGAATCCCATCCCTGGACGAGTCCCAGAGCGGTACGATGCTCACGGATCTCGGTCTCCGAGCAGTCAAGCAGCATGGCCAAATAACGATCGGAAAAGCCGTCTTTTTTTGCCTGAATCAGCAGATCATCCGGCAGCCTTTCATCTTTATACTTCAGGATCTCCTCTTCCAGGTCAACCAGTTCCTGCAGCTGCTGAATAAACCAGGGTTTGATATGGGTCAGACGACTTAGATGTTCGATATCCGCTCCTTTGCGCAGGGCTTCATACATTATAAACTGGCGTTCGCTCGAAGGTTCGGCCAGCATGGCCAGCAGTTCCTCAAGCGACCGTTGGTTGAAATCCTTGGCGAAACCCAAGCCGGAGCGGTTTATCTCCAGGGAGCGAATGGCCTTTTGCATGGCCTCTTTGTAGGTCTTGCCAATGCTCATAACCTCACCTACCGCCCGCATTTGGGTCCCCAATCTATCCTGAGAACCGGGGAACTTTTCAAACGCCCAACGGGCAAACTTGATGACTACGTAATCGCCGGAAGGGGTGTATTTGTCAAGAGTCCCATCCCGCCAGTAAGGGATTTCATCCAGGGTGATACCGACCGCCAGCATGGTGGAAATCAAGGCGATGGGGAATCCGGTAGCTTTGGATGCCAGTGCGGAGGAACGGGATGTGCGTGGGTTAATCTCAATAATTACCACCCGGTCGGTTTGTGGGTCGTGAGCAAATTGAACATTGGCTCCTCCCACCACCCCAATAGCTTCGATAATAGCGTAAGCATACTGCTGCAGCCTCTGCTGCAGCTCCGGGCTAATGGTCAGCATGGGTGCGGAGCAAAAGGAGTCGCCGGTATGCACGCCCATGGCGTCGATGTTTTCAATAAAACAGACGGTAATCATCCGGTTTTTGGCATCGCGAACAACCTCCAGTTCCAGCTCCTCCCAACCAACCACGGATTCCTCCACCAGAATCTGTCCCACCAGGCTGGCTGATATGCCGCGGCCGGCTACCGCCTTTAGTTCTTCGACATTATAGACCAGACCACCACCGGTACCGCCCAGGGTGTAAGCCGGACGTATGACCACGGGATACCCCAGCTCGCCTGCGATTCTCTCCGCTTCTTCTACACTGTAGGCCGGCATGCTGCGAGGCATTTCGATGCCCAGGCGACTCATGGTTTCCTTAAAGGCGATCCGGTCCTCGCCGCGTTCAATGGCATCAAGCTGTACCCCAATCACCTCAACCCCGTACTGTTCCAGAACCCCGGCTCGGCTGAGTTCGGAGCACAGGTTCAACGCTGACTGTCCACCCAGATTGGGCAGGAGGGCATCAGGGCGCTCTCTGGCAATTATGTTGGTCAGACTGCGCCGGTTTAGTGGTTCAATATAGGTGATATCTGCGACTTCCGGGTCGGTCATAATAGTGGCCGGATTGGAGTTAACGAGAACAACTTCATACCCCAGCTTTTTCAAGGCCTTGCAGGCCTGGGTCCCGGAATAGTCAAACTCACAGGCCTGGCCGATTACAATGGGCCCTGAACCGATGATGAGAATCTTGTTGATGTCATTCCGTTTTGGCATATGGTTCCTCCCAGTTCAGAATAGAGAATGTAAAAATTGCAAGTAGAGTTTGCACATGGAAATCAATTCTGCAATACGAAAAATCACTCCATTTACCTCTGTTATATTACCGCAAAATCATACGGAAAACTACGGGTAATACTGAATTATTTCCGGGTTGTTGCTGAAAAAGATCCTTCAAAAAAGGTTACCAGCTAGCGGAATGAATCAAGATCTTTCCCGGCCAAAATCTGAGGCTGAAGTCTTTTCCACATCAGGGATGCGGAGGATGGTTTCAGCCCAGGACAGAGGACCCGGTTGAAGTATTATGCCCCAGATCTGAGACCACCCTGAAATTGCCGGCCATCCGTTGGACACCGCCATTTAATTCTGGAATGTCAAGATGGGTTACAACCAGGCGGTCTTAAGTGTGTACATCCGGCACTTTCCGTGCCATGACAAATTGAGAATTGATCTGCAGCCGGTCAAGGCAGAACTGCAGTATGAATCGGCGAAAAGCCCGTAATACCGGGTAACCGGGCTATTTTTTCATGAATTCGAAATCCTGGCACCATTTTTGCAATTAGTAATAAGAACATTAATTCAACAGGAGGGATATGTGTTGATTACCTGGGAAGAGTATATCGAACGGATATCGAAGATGAGAAAGAACATATACATCAACGGCGAGGTGATTGGACGCGATGACCCGCGGGTGGTGAAGGGGACCCACACTTTCAAAGTAACTTTTGATAAGGCCCAGGATCCCGAATACCGGGACCTGGTAGTAGTTAAGTCGCACCTCACCGGTAAGCCCATCAACAGGTGGACGCACATCCATCAGAGTGTGGAAGACCTGTTGAACAAGCAGTTGATTACCAGAAAACTCTGCAATTTAACCGGGGGATGCATCCAGAGGTGTATGGGGACCGATGCCATGAACGCGCTGTCGGTGGTCACCAAGGATTGCGATCTGAAGTACGGAACGAACTATTATGAAAGATGGCTCAAGTATCTGGAATATTTCCAGGAGAACGATATCGTCGCTTCCTGCGGACAGACCGATGCCAAAGGCGATCGGAGCAAACGCCCGGGCGAACAACCGGATCCGGATCAGTATGTGCATGTGGTCGAGAGGCGTCCGGACGGGGTGGTGGTGCGGGGTGCGAAACTCCATAACACCTCGGCGATGGTCGATGAGATTATCGTTATTCCTACCCGGGCCCTGCGGGAAAACGAGGGGGATTACGCTATCGCTTTTGCCATCCCTGCGGATGCGGAAGGGGTTTATCTGATCAGCAAGTACTCGGAGTTCAGCACCCGTGCTCCCGGTTTGGAGGCGCCGCTGGCCGAAGTCGGAGACGTTGAATGTATGGTGGTACTTGATGATGTCTTCGTCCCCAATGAACGGATCTTTATCAACGGTGAGACCGAATTTGGCGGGCAGCTGGCTCTGCTGTTTGCACTCTTCCACCGCCACAGCTACTCCGGGTGCAAGCCGGGCATGGCCGATGTTATGATGGGAACTGCGGCCCTGGTTACCGACTACCTGGGAATCGCCAAAGCTCCCCACATAAGAGAAAGAATGGCCGAGATGGTGAGCATGGCAGAAATCGTTTTCGCCTGCGGCATTGCGGCCGGACACCATGCCCGTAAAGCTGCTTCGGGGACCTACGTGCCTGATATCGTCTTTGCCAATATTGGCCGCCGCCACGCCGGGCACAACATCTACCATGAATATGCCCTCCTGAGCGAGATGGCCGGCGGTCTTGCAGCCACACTGCCTCACTCCAGGGATTACAACAGCCCGGTGGTCGGCGACTTTGTCCGCAAATACGTAACGCGCCGGGCCGGCGTTTCTGCGGAGAACCATTACCGTGCCTGGCACCTGGCAGCGGACCTCCTGGTCTCCCACACCGCCAGCGTGGCCCATGTGGCCGGCCTGCACGGTGGCGGCTCGCCGATCATGGAGGACATTGCCGTGATGAACTCATACGACCTGGAGTCCAAAAAGAACCTGGCCAAATACCTGGCCGGCATTAAAGAATAGAAGGCAGGACGGGCAGGCTCGACCTGCAGTATCAGTGGCGAGGAAGGGACGGGGGATTGCCAATATAGACTCCAGACCCCGGGTCCCACCATGTTAAATTAAGAATTGGGGTGTGAAAGAATGATTAGGACTCCTGAACAATACCTGGAATCCATCAACGATGGCCGCGAGATATGGGTCCTGGGGGAAAAGGTCAAGGATGTGCGCACCCATCCCACCCTTAGCAGCATCATCCAAACCACGGCCATGGACTTTGTGCTGCCCAATCATCCCGAATTTCGGCATCTCTTTGTAACCCAGGATGAGGATGGGGAGGATATAAATTTCCTTTTATCTTCGCCCCGGACGGTTGAGGACCTCTTGCGGAGACGGGAATGCTATATTGCCGGTATGCGCGCCGGGGGAGGAGTAGTAGTCCACTGCATGGGGTCCGATGCTCTGGCGGCCTTTGAAGTAGTGGCCCAGTTGATGGACAGCAAGTTGAAGACCAATTATGTGGAGCGGGTCAAGAACTATCAGCGGATGCTGCAGAAGCATGACCTGGCGATTACCGGCGCCATCACCGATGTTAAGGGGGACCGCAGCCTCAAGCCCTCCCAGCAGAAACAGCATCAGGACTATTACCTGAGGATAGTCGACAAAAACAAGGACGGGATTGTGGTGCGGGGCGCGAAAGTGCATATAAGCTGTACTCCCGGAGCCAATGAAGTCCTGTGTCTGCCCTGCCGCACTCACGGAGAGGCTGATAAGGATTATGCCCTGGCTTTTGCCACCCCGTTAAACGCACCCGGGATCAAACTCCTGGGGGTTGAGCCGATTACCCGGACTTACGGTGCGGAAGGAGACTTCGATTATCCAAAATCGAGCCGCTTCCAGCCGCCTGAGTGCCTGATAGTTTTTGATGATGTGTTTGTGCCCTGGGAGCGGGTCTTCATGTGTGGGGAGTGGCAGTTTTCACGAAACCTGGCTTATGCCTTTGCCAGCTACCACCGCTTATTCGGATCCTGCAAAATGATCGGCAAGCTGGAGATACTGACCGGGGCTGCAGCTCTGATGGCCGAGTATAACGGCGTGGACAAAGAGGATCACATCCGCAAGAAGCTGGCCTGGATGGCCATGATTACAGAAACCGTGGCCATGCTGGGGAAAGCGGCCTGCATGGAACCGGAGACGGAATTCGGCACCGACATATTAATGCCCAACCGGATGGCGATCAATGCCGCCAAATACACTTTTGCCAGCAACTTTCACCAGATGTGCCAGTACCTCCAGGACATCAGCGGAGGACTGGTAGCAACCGTTCCTTCATACCGGGATTGGGTGAATCCCGAATTACAGCCCTATATCGAAAAGTATCTCAGCGCCCGCGACGGTGTTCCCACCGAAAACCGGCTGCGAATGCTCCGTTTGGCCAAGGATTACACCAGCAATTTCTACCAGGTCGATACCATCCACGGGGAAGGTTCCATGGCCGCTCAACAGATGTTCCTGTACAGCAGTGCCGATTGGGATAAGATGAAAGCGGCGGCTAAGAGAGCGGCCCACATCGATGGCTGGCAGGATCACCCGATTTACGGCAAACTTCCGGTGGCCGAGAAAGAAGTAATTATGCCGCCGGTGGACGAATCCTACCAGGCCATTCCCAAGACCGCGCCCTGAATTCGGTGAAGCTTCTTTCTCCGCAACAGGTGAAAGAGCACCATAGGCATCCCGTGTCACTGCAGCAGTGGCACGGGATTTTAACATTTTCGGAGGCAATGCGGCCACGATACAGCAGGTTGTGCGCAGGGTTCTCACCACAAAAACTTTGGCCACTATCCGGAGCAGTTGATGGAACACTATGGTTCAATGATGTATGGGCGACAGGTAAAGTGGTCAGAATTTAGGACGAGGTGACAAAATGGGGAAGCTATCTTCATGGCTGCTGTTGATCCTGATAGCTGCAGTTTTGATTTCTACCAATCCTACGAAGGAACAGTATGCTGAGTGGGCAGCCGGACAGTTAAGCCAGACAGCGCAAGACGAGCAGAATAGCATAGAAAGCCTGATTATTGGCTGGGGGATGAGGACCTTCGCACCCGGTGTCATTAGAGACAGCACCAGTGAACACAACTACTATCTCTTTTCCCTCTATAACACCCGGGTGGGAGAACAAAGGTTCACCGCCATTGGCATTTTAAGCCATTTTGTGTTTATTGAGTCGGCAAACGAAGCCGCGGTTTCGCGGTTAAAACCGGGTGCCGCCCATGATTCTTCCCCTCCTTATCTCCAGTTCATCTATGAGCAGTTGGGAAGATGACGCAGTGCTGAGCTCCACTGACTATCAGCATCTTCCCTGCCGGGCGTTGCGGCTCGATCCGGCGGCAGATTGGGCGGGAGCTTTCATGAGAAGCCTGCAGTTCCCCCGGTACTTCTCTATTATGCCTGCACAGCGTCTCCTTCAGGTATGGGGTACCATATAGTATAAAAAGTTGGTTTCTCGGGGAGAGATCATGGGAGAATTGGTGTTTGTTTACGGGACCTTAATGCGGGAGCAGGGCAACCATCGGCGGTTTTTTCAAGGTAATCCGGAGGTCGAATTCGTGGATGAGGGCGTGGTCGAAGGACTCGGCCTTTATAAGGTGGCCGCCGGTTATCCGGGGGCGGTTCGGGAGAAAGGAGCTTTCACCAGGGGCGAGGTGTTCCGGGTTTCTCGTAGAGTCTTACGAAGTTTGGACCTTCTGGAGGATGAAGGTGACCTGTATATCCGGAGAAAAACACAGGTGAGGTTGCAAAGCGGGGCCATGGTTGAGGCTTGGGTTTACCTTTGGAACCGGAAACCCGACCCGAAAACCAGGGTCTCGGAACATGAGCAGCCGTGGTGTTCGTCCAGCCCAACCGGTAAGCGGATATTATAAAATGCGTATCCTGCGCAGCAAAGCCTGCCTGCGCTCAATAAGGATATCGTAAACAGATATCTCCTGCCCAACAGGATAGTGAGCGCGGAAGGCTATTACGGCGCTCGAAGGTGCCGCAAGGAGTAGATAGCAGTATATGCTGCAAAAAAAAGGATTCCTGACATGCAGGAATCCTTTAATGTCAAATGGTCGGAGCGACTAGATTTGAACTAGCGACCTCTTGCACCCCAAGCAAGCGCTCTATCCAAGCTGAGCTACGCCCCGGACGATGATCATTATACCATGTCAAACCATGGCTTTCAACTGCCTGCATTCCAGCAACTGGCCTGTAATCTTCTGAACCAGTCTTTGAATCTTTTCCTCCAACTCTTCCATGCTTTTTGCTGTTGTAAATACATTCATTATTCCTGTGACGAGTTGAAGGAATATCGATACCAATTGTTGAATCTTTAACACGAGACCTCATCCTCCTTTGCGCGGGAGTGGACGTTCTTCGGAACATCCTTTTTGAGGTCTCATTTCTCTTCTTGACCCCTTTTTACCTACTTAAACTTTACAGTACCCGTCCGCCGACTCTACTTGTTTTATAAGTGGGAGGGATTTTATTCCCAAGCCTCACTTGATCAAAATCATTACCGCCATGTATCTTTATTCGAGCCCGATTGAACTGTGATTCTGAGCTTCAAATGGGGTGAGTAAGTTAAGGCCCTTGTGCTGATCATCCACCGGCAGGATCGGTGAAGGTGGCGATGGGGTCGGGGAATGCGTAAAAAAGAAATGGGAATTAAGAGCTAAGGATTGGACCGAGATTGGGGCTGGGCCGCGCGTGGAATTTTGCCCCACGGTTTTTGGGATACTAAGTTCAAAACCCGAAGGAGGCGTGATAGTGAAGCCCAAGAAAAAGGTATCCCCCAAAAGAAATGAAATCATTCGCCGCATGGGCAACGCTATAAGAGAAGGGAATGCCATGCTGGACCGGTACGCGGTTCGTCTGAAAGAGGGTACCAGGTGCGGGGTGTGCAGCCGGGAGGGGAGAACCATGGTAAGATTAGCCTATAATGACGGACAGGAAGCTTATCTGGGCAAGACCTGCGCTCGTTATGTCTTAGATTACGCCAATTCTGACGCTATTTCCTGAATCGGCATATTTTTTGGGTTCTCGGGGGCAGGTGCGGCCAGCAACTCCTTGCAAGGAGCTGGTGATTTTGGGTAAAGTGGATAATAACACCTGAAATTAACCGGATGGAGGGTTTTTTATGGACTGTCTGGAAGCTCTAAAAACCAGGAGGAGTGTAAGGAGATACAAACCGGATATGATCCCGGAGCAGGACCTGCTGGAGATTATGGATGCGGGAAGGCTTGCTCCCACTGCGGGGAATTTTCAGCCCTGGGAATTCATAATCGCTCGGGATAAGGAGACAATCGCCGCGTTGCGGGACGCTACTTATGACCGGCAGGAATTATTTGCCACTTCGCCGGTGGTCATCGCCGTATGTGCGGATCCCAAGAGGTCTGAATACTATGGCGAGCGGGGTATGAACTACTTCTGTATACTGGATTGTGCCATTGCTACCCAGAACATGCTCCTGGCTGCTCATGCCCTGGGGTATGGAGGATGCTGGGTGGGGGGATTCTCCGAAAGGAAAGTCCGCCAAGTCCTGGGAATACCCGATAACATCAGGGTGGTGTCCTTAATGCCGTTGGGCAAGCCGGCGGAAGGCGAGCCATGGAATCCTCCCAAACGTGAATTAAAAGAAATAATGCACTGGGACCGGTGGTAAGCAAAGGAAGCAGGGTCCAACCCCTGCTTCCTTTTACCTTGATTAGGGTGTCGGTGTCAATCACCTTTTAGAAAGTGATCCATCAATAGATGGCCCTGGGGAAAACGATTCATGCACCGCCGGGCTGTCTCTTCATTATAGCTTTCGGCTCCCTCAAGCCGGCGATAACTGCGATAGATAAGATAAGGCACCTCTTCGGCCGTATGGGTACGCTTGCTGATCGGGGTTGGGTGATCGGGCATGATTAGTATCCTATAATCGCCCCGGCCCTCCAGCCCCCGGAGCACCTCACCAACCACCTTTTCATCAATCTCTTCGATGGCCCTGATCTTGGTCTCCAGTTCACCCCGGTGACCGGCTTCATCGGGGGCTTCAATATGAATATAGACAAAATCCTGGCCGCTGCGGATTTCCTCCAGAGCAGCCCGGGCCTTCCCCCGGAAATCTGTGGTAATGTTGCCGGTAGCTCCGGGAACGTTAACCACTCTTAGCCCGGCGCAAATACCCAAGCCTTTGGTCAGATCAACAGCCGAGATAACTGACCCGGTAAGGCCGTATTTGTCGTAAAACTGCGGCAGGGACGGTTTTTTTCCCTGACCCCAGAACCAGATATTGGTGGCGGGTTTAAGACCTCGCCTGACCCGATCCTTATTCACTTCCTGGTCGGCCAGCACCTTGCCGCTGGCCTCCATCAACCTGGTAAGATGCTCGGCGCCTTCGCCTTTAGGAAGGTGATCCTTTATCACCAGTCCGTGTATATCGTGCGGTGGAGTTAAATCCGTCGTGTTGGGTCCACCATGCCATACAGCCAGGTGACGGTAACTGAGACCCGCGTAAAACCGAAGGTGCTCACTGTTGAATTCCTCGGCGATGGCCTTCATCAATAATGATGATTCTGCAGTGGGTATTTCATCCGAACTGTAGTCAAGCATCGATTTTTCGCTAAATACCGGTTCGGAGGAAAGGGTCACCAGGTTGCAGCGGAAAGCTACATCATCGGCAGCCAGGTCAATTCCCATGCTGAGAGCCTCGAATGGTGAGCGGCCTGTATAATAAAGGGCTGGGTCGTAGCCCATTACTGACAGGTTGGCCACATCACTGCCGGGGGGGAATCCTGTTGGTATGGTCTTGACCATACCCATTTCGCCTCCCTGGGCCAGGAGATCCATATGGGGGGTTTTGGCGTACTGCAGGGGAGTCAGATTTCCCAGTTCGCGGTGGGGATAATCTGCCATGCCGTCCCCGATAATCACAATATATTTCATCTGTCTCTGCTCCTCGCATTATTTCTTTGTTAAAACTCTATTACCTTAAGTTAGCAGAGGAAAGGCCTGCAATCAAGGCCGTTGTCCAAAAGGGATGCGGAATCAAACACTGGGGGAGAAAAGCAGCCCAATGTCTGATGCCCGGGGCCGGTCAACCGACCCCGGCCCTGCTTTATCTGGCTTGGAAGTAATTGATCTTCATGGCTTCGCGGACCTCTTCCAGGGTGCGGGCTGTTACCTCTTTTGCTTTAGCCGTGCCGTCGTTAAGGATATCCCAAATGATATCGGGGCGGCTCTCCAGTCGTGCCCTCCTGGCCCTCATCGGCTCCAGCAGGCTGTTGATGGAGGCGGTCAGTTTAAGCTTGCAGTCAACACAACCGATTTTTCCACCTTCGCACTCCTCGCGGATCAACTGGATCTGATCCTTGGTGAACACCTGATGGTAGGTGTACACCGAGCAGATATCGGGATGCCCGATATCTGTTTTTCTGATGCGCTGCGGGTCGGTAACTGCGTTCCGGACCCGCTGTTTGACCGCCTCGGGGGCATCCGAGAGGAAAATAGCGTTATTCAGGCTTTTGCTCATTTTGGCGGTTCCGTCCAGACCGGTGAGACGCGGTACTTCTCCAATCAAGGCCTCCGGTTCAACCAGAACCGGAGCATATAGTGAGTTAAAGCGCCGCACGATCTTACGGGTCAGTTCGATATGGGGAATCTGGTCTTCGCCTACCGGTACCAGGTGCGCCTTAAACGCGCAGATATCTGCGGTTTGGCTGACGGGATAGCCCAGGAAACCATAGGGCATGTCCTTGAAGCCGTGCTGGGCGGCTTCGGATTTGATGGTCGGGTTGTGACGGAGGACATTGACGGGGACAATCAGCCCCAGGTACATAGCCAATTCATGAATGGCCGGTACGTGTGACTGGATAAAGATGGTACAGATATTGGGATCCAATCCGGCCGCCAGATAATCAAGTGTTATATTCAGGATGTCTTCCTTGAGGTTTTCCGGGCGGTCAAAGTTGGTTGTCAGGGCCTGGACATCGGCAATAATAATATAGGTATCGTATTCACGCTGCAGCTTAACCCGGTTCAAGAGGCTGCCGACATAATGGCCCAGGTGCAGTTTGCCGGTGGGACGATCCCCGGTGAGGATTATCTTTTGCGTCATACCTGTAGACTCCTTTCCCAAAAACTCCCGCCCGAGCCGGGGACGGGAGGAATGAAACCAAATTTTTTGTAAGACCAAGTGATCCAGAAGTATTATACCACAAGATACCGCAAGTTAAGGGCAGTGCCACGGGGACTGACAAGTAACCTTGATGGATATTGCGGGTGAGGGGCGGCGGCCGCAAACCGGCAGGATTCTTGACTAATATTGACAGGTGGGATAGGGTATTTAAGAGACGTTAGCGGGGATTGAGACAAGGTTAATTTCGGGTGTTATAGGCCATAATTGGGGGTGCCCGCCTTAAATATTCAGTTTTATTGGTTGTTGGGCCTGGCGGTGCTGTTTAATGCACTGGCCAATATTGTAGTTAAATGGGCAATGCGGGGAGAAACCTCGCCGTTTGCCGATGGCTTGATCACGGCGGTAAAGAGCGTGGTCGGCAACTACTGGCTGTGGGCGGGGATAGCCCTGTTCGGTTTAGCCTTTATTCTGTACAGCCTGGTCCTGACCAGGATTAACCTCAGCATCGCCTATCCGGTAATGACCAGCTTGGGCCTGGTGATCATCACCCTGGTTTCGATTCTGGTTTTTAAGGAGGTAATAACCGGCATTCAGGCTGGGGGATTGCTGTTTATAATAATTGGTGTGTGGCTGGTCTCATTTGGGAGTTAGGGGGACTATACCATGAACGGCAGGGTAGCGGTCATAAAGACCAGGCCGGAAACGGTGCTGGAGGATACAGAAAGGGTTATGAAAATAGCCGGTTTTGAGGATGCGCTGGACAAGGGAGCTACCACCATCCTCAAGGATAATATCTCCTGGCATTACCCGATGCCGGGAGCCAATACTACCCCCTGGCAGTTGGAAGGGGTCATCCTGGCCCTCTTGAACAATGGATACCGGGATTTGGTGGCGGTTGAAAACAAGACCGTGGTAACCCGTCCGGAGAAGGGCCGGTATATGAACAAATACGACCGGGTCTACCAAAAGTACGATATTCCTATTTTGCTTAATTTCGAGGATAAAGATATGAAATGGATCCGGTATGAACCCAAGGCGCAGATGCGGGTCTTAAACCACATCTATCCCGAAGGAATCCATATCCCTGACTACTTTTTCGGGAAAAATATTGTGCAGCTTCCCACCATGAAATGCCATATTTATACCACTACTACCGGGGCAATGAAAAACGCCTTCGGAGGGCTCCTCAACACCCGACGGCATTATACCCACAGCTGGATCCATGAGACCCTGGTGGACCTTCTGCAGATACAGTATGAGATACACAGCGGGCTATTTGCCGTTATGGACGGAACCACCGCCGGCAATGGACCGGGTCCCCGTACTCTGCAGCCGGTAAACGCCAACTACCTCCTGGCCAGTGCCGACCAGGTGGCTATTGATGCGGTTGCCGCCAAAATGATGGGGTTTGAGCCCATGAGTCTCCCCTATATCCGGATAGCCCACGAGGAGGGCCTGGGGATCGGCAAACCTGAGGAGATCACTGTCGTTGGTGAGGATATCTCAGGGGTTAACCTGCACTTTACCGTTGGAGACAATCTGGCCAGCATGGCCGGGGATGTTCTTTGGTTTGGTCCCCTTAAAAGGTTCCAGAAGTTATTTTTCCATACGCCGTTGGTGGGGCTGTTTGTCTGGGCATCGGATTTCTACCATGACAAGGTCTGGTGGAATACGAAGGGTGTTAAAGCTTACCGGCAGTGGTTGCAGGAATCGCCGTGGGGAAGATTGTTTGACCGTTACTGAGTAAGGGGGCAAGGGCTTGAGTCGCCACACGGAAATCCTAAACCGGATACTTGCTTATCAGAACTTGATAACACGCCCTGTTTTCTATCGTTTCCTGCCACTGCTGATTTTCGGTTTCATCTGCGCTTTTGCATTTTATCACAGCCTCCATCTCTTTCAGTATGAGGACTTTTATTCGTGGACCTTTATCTTTTTATATCTGGGACTGGGATTGATCTTAATCAACTCCAGTCGGCTGCGCCGGTTTCTGGACGAGACTGGCTCCCGCTGGGTAATGGCCCTGATCCTCCTGGTTGCGGCCGGGATACGCATCTATTTCATCAACTCACTGCCTACCCAGCCGATATACGACTACGCCACCTACCACCTGGCAGCTACGCATGTAAGTCAGGGGAACTGGGAAGCCCTGACTCTTCTTGAGGGCAAGCCCTGGGGCTATCCCCTGTTGTTGGGTCTGATATATAAGCTCCTGGGGGTCAAAATCATACTCGCCCAGTACCTGAACGTGATCCTGTCCCTGATTACCATCGGGCTGCTCTACCTGCTGGTCAATCGCCTGGTGGGACAATCATACGGCCTCCTGGCTGCCTTCCTCTACGCACTGCTTCCCTCACAGATATTTATGAACAATGTGGTTAACAGTGAGATCCTGTTCATCGCCCTGGTCCTGTCCGGTGTCTATTTCAGCATCAGGTTCATGCAGGACTATATCTGGAGAAACCTGGTGTTGGCCGGGATGTTCCTGGGGCTCTCACAGGTGGTGCGCCCGGTAGGGATGATATACCTCCTGGTCTTCATAGCCTTTCTTTTCCTGCAGCTGTTCCCCGGGCACTTGAAAAGGATTGTAAAGTATGGGGTTATTGTCCTCCTGTCGTTTTACCTGATGCTTCTGCCTTTCCTGGCCATGAAAAGCGTCATTTACAAAGAGGTGATCCTGTGGGAGAAGGGTACCTTTGGCATGGTATTCGTTATGGGTACCAACGTGAATTCAGGAGGCTTTTGGAACCAGGAGGACTATGATTACCTTAAGAGCCTCCTAATAGAATACGATAACAATGCGGAAAGAGTTAACCGGGAAGCCTTTAAGCTGGCTCTGTGGAGGCTGAGCCGGAGTGATGATTTCAAATTTATGGTCCCCTCCAAGGTCTACAATATGTGGTCTATCGATACCTTTGGTTTTGAGTGGGCCAATATTGATGGCAAGGGGGAGAGGATTATCAAGGAGGAGGAACCGCTGCGGACTTACCGCGGAGTTTCGCAGATATTTTATGCCCTCTTGCTATTTTTAATCGTATCTTATATCGCCTGCTTCCCGATGGAGAGGGATGCAGGGTATCGTTACGTTATGTTAATCTTCCTGGCTTTCTTTTTGCTTCATATATTTATTGAGATCCAGGGTAGGTACCATATGCCTCTGACTCCGTTTTTGCTGGTAATACTCGCCTATGGCTGGTCATTCCAGGACCGGGGCCGCAGTGGTGAGCGGGATTTACTTTAGCTCCCGGGAGAGGTGATAATCGATGGTGGCAAAGATAACGGCAGTACTTAAGTTGATAAGGGTCAGGCAGTGGGTAAAAAACCTGTTTGTTTTTGCTCCGCTGGTGTTCTCTCTGCAGCTCTTTAATGCAGCACCCTGCCTGCAAGCGGTTACTGCCTTTTTTGCCTTCTGCCTGGTATCCGGATCCCTGTATGCCATGAACGATATAATCGACCTGGAAAGGGATAAGCACCATCCCCGCAAAAAAAACCGACCTCTGCCGGCCGGTATCCTGACCATACCTGAAAGTGCAGTCATTGGAGCTTTATGCCTGGGATTCGGTTTCTTTATGGCTTTCCTGCTGGATATCACCGTAGCCGTTATTCTGTTTATATACCTCTTGATGAATGTCTATTACTCGCTGTGGGGCAAGAACATCATAGTATTTGATACCATGCTGATTGCGATCGGCTTCGTGCTCCGGGTTCTGGCTGGAGCCTATGCCATAGCGGTCCGACCTTCATCGTGGATGCTGGTCGCTACTTTCTTCCTGGCCTTACTGCTGGGTTTGGGCAAGAGGTATAACGAATTGAGGGTGTTGGAGGGGGATTCGGCCAATCACCGCCAGGTACTGGAAGAATACAGCGAACCTTTCTTGAGGCAGCTTTTTGCTGTAGCCTCCTCGGCCACTATAGTAGCTTATGCTCTCTATACCATGGATCATCAGGTGATTGCAGCTTTTCAAACCGAATACCTGGTATTCACACTGCCTTTTGTGGTTTTTGGGGTATTCCGCTATTTGTACCTGGTATTCAAGCATGATTTGGGCGGCGATCCTACGGAAATGGTTTACAGGGATCGGCCCCTGCTGCTGACAGTTGTATTATGGGGCATTTTGGTGATTGCCTTGATTTACCGTTGATCTGGAGGTTGAGAACCAGCCGTGGAGGTAATGAACAAAGCCTGCGCCGTGTGGCGAAATCGAAGATACGCGATTATTGACAGGCCGAATTACTGAAGGTTAAACTTTATAAGACTCCAATTTTAATATGGGTAATGTCGAAAGGAAAATGATTTATGGTAGGTTTTACTGAGTTTACTTGTTTTCTAATGAGATCGGCCATGAAAAAAATTGACCGTTATCTGGCCTTCCAACTGGAAGAGTACGGTATAAGCGTACCCCAGTCATTTGTCCTCTTTGCTCTGCTGGAAGAAGACGGATCAACTCTGAAAGAGATCGGCACCAAAGCTCAAATCGACAGTTCCTCCATGACCGTGCTGGTTGACAAACTGGAGAATGAGGGATATTTGGAAAGAAGGCTCGATCCTCAGGACCGTCGTGCGATAAGGGTCTTTCTGACCCCCAAAGGAAGAGACTTGGCCGGAAAGGTCTGGGACCTGGCGGTTGATTTCAACCGCCAACTGCATGAGTCTCTGGGAGATACCGAGGACTTATTTCAGCAAGGGCTGCGACGGATCATCCGCAGCTTTGATTAAAGGATAAACCCGGCGGCTAAATAGCGGAGGGCAGAAGATGCGTTATGTAAGGTATATGCGGAACGGACAGCCCCGACACGGTATCATTGAACAGGAACGGGTTCTGGAGATTGAAGCTCCGGGCGATAAAAAGGCCCGGTTAACCGGAAGGTCCCATGAAATAAACGATCTGCAGCTTCTCGCTCCGGTAATGCCGGGCAAAGTCATCGGGGTCGGCCTGAACTATAAGGATCATATTGCGGAGTTCAACCACCAGATTCCGGCTGAACCCCTGCTCTTTTTAAAACCACCCTCGTCAGTCATTGGAACCAATATGCATATAATATACCCAGGAATAAGCAAGCGAGTTGATTTCGAGGCTGAGTTGGCAGTGGTGATAGGTGAGGTTTGCCGCCATGTTTCGCCCCGGGAGGCGTTAAAGAAGGTATGGGGATATACCTGCGGCAACGATGTTACCGCCCGTGACCTACAGATTCGCGACCACCAGTGGACCCGCGCCAAATCATTTGACACCTTCTGCCCGTTGGGACCGTGGATTGAAACTGATATTGATCCCGGAAAGCTCGATATTATTGCCCGGGTTAACGGAGAGATCAGGCAGCATTCCAATACCAGCCAGATGGTTTTTACTATCGAAGAACTGATAGCCTTTGCTTCCGAAGTAATGACCCTTAACCCTGGGGATGTGATCCTGACGGGAACCCCAAGCGGAGTTGGTCCCCTGCAGGTGGGTGAAGAAGTCAGCATTGAGATTGAGGGGATTGGAGTTCTAAAAAACACGGTTGTTGCCGGTTGACCGGGGTGAATTGCAGGAGAAATTGCTGGTTTGAAGATGAGGATTATCTGTTGACATGATCAAGCATTATGCTAAAATTGTTTTTGATTGAAAATTTGAGGAGGCGATAAAGGGTTGAAAAAAGAGGGAATTCGATTATGTCTCATCAACCCTTTCAGTAATTAACTTGGGAAGGGAGGTTGAGAACGGGTGCAGTCTTTAGGGCGACACATCCTGGCCGAAATCTATGGATGCAGCTTTGAGTTCCTTAATGATGTGGAAAAAGTTGAAGAAACCATGATCAATGCGGCTTTAGAGGCTGGTGCCGAGATTCGAGAGTTTGTGTTCCACAAGTTTAGCCCGCAGGGAGTTAGCGGAGTGGTGGTCATCTCGGAGTCCCATTTGGCCATACATACCTGGCCGGAGTTGGGATACGCTGCAGTAGATGTGTTTACCTGTGGTGACCATGTGAACCCCTGGGACGCATGCAACTACCTGGTTGAGCATTTCCAAGCAACCAGCATGAGCGCTACCGAGATCAAGCGCGGGCTAGTTGCGGAGATGGAGGCAACAGCCTGAGTTTTTAGGGGGGATACTATTTTAGTAGACCGAAGACGGTTTATGGTTCTGAGGATATAAAAGGCCTGGTTCGCAGAGGTGAATGAGGTCTTTTATATTTTTAGAAGCCCGTTGGTATCTTCATTCTACGATGGTAAAATTATTAATGAAAAAGAAGACAGAAATACCAACTGTTCTCAATGAACGTTTTTGGGGGGGAGAGGACTTGGGGAATGAGTACATAATGGCGATTGACCAGGGAACCACCGGGACTACGGTATTGATTTTTGATCACGAAGGGAGGATTGTATCCCGCGGGTATAACGAATTCTCCCAGATTTATCCACAGCCTGCGTGGGTGGAACATGATCCCCAGGAGATCTGGGCGGTTACCCTGGGGACTGCCAAACAGGCCCTACTGATGAACAACCTGCACAGCAATCAGATTAAGGCCATTGGGATCACCAACCAGAGGGAGACCACGGTGGTCTGGGATAAAAATACCGGTCAGCCGGTTTACAATGCAATCGTCTGGCAATGCCGCCGTACTGCTTCCATCTGCGATGAACTGCGAAAACGGGGACTTGAACCCTACATCCAAGCCACCACCGGCCTGCTGGTTGATGCCTATTTCTCAGGAACCAAACTCCTCTGGATACTGGATAATGTACCCGGGGCCCGGGAGCGGGCGGAGAGAGGTGAACTGCTATTCGGGACCATCGACGCGTGGCTGTTATGGAAGCTGACCGGAGGACAGGTGCATGCCACCGACTATTCAAATGCTTCACGGACCATGCTCTTTGACATCCACAACTTCTGTTGGGACCAAAGGCTTTTGGAAGAACTTGATATCCCGAAAGAGATGCTGCCGGAGGTCAGAGGTTCCAGCGAGATTTATGGCTATTCGGTCCCGGAAATCCTGGGCTCTGCCGTACCCATCGCCGGAATGGCCGGCGACCAGCAGGCGGCATTATTTGGACAGACCTGTTTTCAACCGGGAACGGCCAAGAATACCTATGGCACCGGTTGTTTTCTTCTGATGAACACCGGTTCCCAGCCGATTACCTCAAAAAATGGGCTTATCACCACTATTGCCTGGGGGGTGAATAACAAGATTGATTATGCCCTGGAGGGGAGTATCTTTGTTGCCGGGGCTGCCATCCAATGGCTGCGTGATGAGATGCGATTGATCAGCACGGCGGCCGAGTCTGAATCTGTGGCCATGTCGGTACCCAATAATGCCGGGGTTTATCTGGTTCCGGCCTTTGTTGGTCTGGGAGCGCCGTATTGGGATATGTATGCCCGCGGCACCTTGGTGGGTCTGACCCGGGGAACCCGACGCGAGCATGTGGTGCGAGCAGCCCTGGAAGCAATTGCCTATCAGACCGCTGATGTGCTGGAAGCGATGAGCGAAGATGCCGACATCAAACTGAATTCCTTAAAGGTGGATGGCGGGGCAGTGGTGAACAATTTCTTAATGCAGTTTCAAGCCGATATCCTTGACGTTGAGGTGGAGAGACCGGTGGTTCAGGAAACTACCGGAATGGGGGCGGCATTCCTGGCCGGCCTGGCAGTAGGCTATTGGAAGAACATGGAGGAAATCGAGAGTATTCGGGCTGTTGATAAGAGGTTTGTTCCCTCCATGAATGCAGCCGAGAAGAAGGAGCTTCTTGACGGCTGGAAAAAGGCGGTGAGCCGCACCCTGAGGTAATAAACTGCTCCATTTGGCTCAGAACTGTATTACTGTATAAACGGAAGGTTAACCCCAACGCGTTACTATACAGAAAAAGAGGGTGGCTCGGTGGTTTACGATGTTGTAATAATTGGCGGCGGCGTGATTGGTGCTGCTATTGCCCGCGCCCTATCCCGCTTCCAGCTGTCAGTTATCTTAATTGAAAAAGAGTATGACCTGGCCATGGGTGCCAGCGGGGCCAACAGCGGTATTGTACATGCCGGTTTTGACCCGCTGCCGGACAGCAACAAAGCCTCTTTGTGTGTGCGGGGCAACCGGCTGATGGAGAGCCTGTGTGCAGAACTTCAGGTGCCTTTCAAGCGGACCGGTTCACTGGTAGTGGGGTATTCACCCGATGACCTCCGTGTTTTGGAGGTGTTGTTAGCCAGGGGAAGGCTTAACGGATTATCGGGACTTGAAGTGCTAAACCAGACCCAGTTAATGGCAAAAGAGCCGAGCCTGTCGCCGCAAGCCAGGTATGCATTGTATGCTCCACAAGCCGGGATTGTGTGCCCCTATACCCTGACGCTTGCCCTGGCTGAGAATGCGGTTCAGAACGGGGTGGAGGTTCAATGTGGGACCAGAGCCGACGGGATCCAGCGCGAGCAGGGAAGGGTATCCGGGGTTGTGACTTCCCGGGGTCTTATTCCCTGCCGTTATGTGGTTAACGCTGCCGGGGTTTGGTCTGATGAGGTAGCCAACTGGGCAGGTTCCGATTCCCATACCATCATGCCGTATCGTGGCGAGTACTGTTTACTGGACAAGAAAAAAGGTGGTTTGGTGCGCCAAGTTCTGTTTCCGATCCCGGGTGAAAAAACAAAGGGGATACTGGTCGCACCAACGGTCAGCGGAAACATCCTCCTGGGCCCCAACCGCAGATTGGTCCAAGACCGTGAGGATCGGGCTACTACTGATGAAGGTATGGACGAGGTGCTGACGGGTGCCAAAAAACTGGTACCGGGAATCGATGAAAAGGATGTTATTACTTCTTTTGCCGGTATCAGAGCCGTCTCGGACAGTGGTGAATTTGTTATTGGGACTGCCGACTTAAAGGGATTTATTAATGTAGGGGGAATTCAATCACCCGGGTTAACGGCAGCCCCGGCCATCGCGGAAATGGTGACGGATATCCTGGGGGAGGAGGGTTTAAGGCTTCGCGAAAAGCCCGGCTACATTCCCCGGCGGACGGGTATTTTCAGTTTTGCGGCGGCGGGCATGGAAGAGCGGCAGTCTCAAATTGCAGAGAACCGGAGTTTTGGCGAGGTAGTATGCCGCTGTGAAAACGTTACCACCGGGGAGATTATCGCAGCGATTAACGGCCCGGTTGGTGCCAGGACCCTGGATGCGGTAAAGCGGCGGACCCGTGGCGGTATGGGCCGTTGTCAGGGCGGTTTTTGCAGTTTCAGGATTGCTGACATTATCTCCTCCGAATTGGGAATACCGGTAGATAAGATCACCAAGAGCGGGCCGGGTTCGGAATTGGTGCGTTCGCGAACATAACATTTACTACCAGGCAAAACAAGCTTTCATAAAATTGGCTTTTGGGTTAAAATCATAGGTGTCGTCAGTGGCCCTGATCCTAAACGCCAATTCAACTTCTGCCCGGGAGTTTGAGGGGTATAGAAAGGAAATACGCTATGAAAATGCCTTTAGTCCATGAACTGAACGAACTAACTGAAACCGATCTCCTGCTGAGAGAATGTCTGCGTCCGTGGGAGGAATACCTGTACGGATACAGGAATGAACTTAAAAAGGTAATACACTGGACAGCCCTGCCGGCGATTACGGTTGCAGTGAACCGGCGTTTTGAAAGTCACGAGAGTTGGGGTTCACACATGGCGGCCATTTTTTCCCTTATATATCTGGCGGACCATATACACTGCAGTGTAAAAGATGACGAAGATTATAGTCCTCAAGGGGTTCAATACCCCATCCTTTTGGGGGATTATTTTTTTAGCAAAGCGGTAGGCTTGCTGGAGCGTGTTAATGGTCATAACCTGCTTCAGCATTTTGCGGAGTTGATGTGTACGGTTAATGAGGGTCATGTTATGAGGAGGCTGGCTGAGGATAAAACCGATTTGGTGATTCTGGGGCACGAAAAAGCCAGCTACTACAAGTATTCCTTCCTGACCGCAGCAGTTGCCGGTGGGTGTGGAGCTCTGGAGTGCAGGTTTTACGAGGAAACCGGATTTAATCTCGGCATGGCTATAACCCTCTACGATGAAGGGCTTGATAAGATAGCCCTCGGTTATTTGGAAAGAACCCGGGCTCTTATGTCATCCTGGGCACGGCCACGAAATGACAGGATATGTATTATCCGCAGCCTATCCGAGGAACTGATCCAGAGCATGAAGCCTACCCGGGAGGTAATGGCCATCTAAAGGCAGTCCTGATCAAATCGTAATGCGCCGTTGCGGTTGACATGGCGGGCGAATATGTTAATCGGAGGGACGTGAGTGGCATACAGAGACTTGCAAGGATTTGTCAACCTCTTGGAAGAACGCGGTGAGCTAAAACGGATTTCGGTAGAGGTTGATCCGGAACTGGAGATAACTGAGATAACGGATCGTATTAGCAAGGCCTACGGCCCTGCTTTACTTTTTGAGAAGGTTAAAGGGTCCCGGATACCGCTCCTTATCAACGCCATGGGCACTCATGAGCGCATGGCACTGGCTCTGGAGGTCGAATCTCTGGACGATATTGCCCGGGAGATTACCGAGCTTTTTCAGCTGGCTGATGTACCCTCTTCTTTGCTGGAGAAGATGAGGGTGCTGCCGCGATTGGCGCAGCTGGCTTCCTATGCTCCTCGGCAGGTAAAGAGCGGTATATGCCAGGAAGTGGTCATTAAGGAGAATCCTTCGCTGGACATTCTTCCTATTATGAAGTGCTGGCCGGAGGATGGCGGCAAGTATATTACCCTGCCGCTGGTAATCACCAAAGATCCTGATACCGGCAAACGCAATATGGGGATGTACCGTCTCCAGGTTTTTGACCATCAGACTACGGGTATGCACTGGCATATGCATCATGACGGTGCCAAAAACTATCAGAAGCATTCCGCAAAAGGGATGCCTACCCCGGTGGCCGTGGCTCTGGGTTGTGACCCGGCGGTGATTTACAGTGCTACCGCGCCGCTGCCGAAGGATATTGATGAATTAATTCTAGCCGGGTTCCTGCGCAAACAACCGGTGGAACTGGTCAAATGCAAGACTGTTGACCTGGAGGTTCCTGCCAATGCCGAGATCGTCTTGGAGGGATATGTAAATCCGGGCGAGATGCGGCTGGAAGGACCGTTTGGAGATCATACCGGTTACTATTCCCTTACCGACGAGTACCCGGTTTTCCGCCTGACCTGCATAACCCACCGTAAAAACCCGATTTATCCCGCAACCATAGTGGGCAAGCCGCCCATGGAGGATTGCTATATGGCCAAGGTTACAGAGAGGATATTCCTGCCGGTACTGAAGTTCCTGCTGCCGGAAGTGGTAGACATCAACCTCCCGATGGAAGGGGTATTCCACAACTGTGTCCTGGTTTCGATCAAAAAGGGTTTTCCCGGCCATGCCCAGAAGGTAATGAACGCCCTGTGGGGTATCGGGCAGATGATGTTTGCCAAGTTTATTGTCGTGGTGGATGAACAGGTGGATGTCCAGAATGTGTCTGAAGTTATGTGGAAGGTGTTTAATAATGTGGATCCAAAGCGGGATCTGTTGATTGTCGATGGTCCCCTGGATGTCCTGGATCACTCGGCTCCGCGGCCGCTTTTTGGAGCCAAAATGGGAATAGATGCTACAAAAAAATGGCCGGCGGAAGGACACTCTCGTGAATGGCCCAATGACATAGTGATGGACCAGGGAATAAGGGAGATGGTTACAAAGAAGTGGAAAGAATATGGATTGGACTAGAATTACCAGGTTTTTAAGCCTTATCGACTTCCAACATACGATTTTTGGGCTTCCATTCGCATATTTGGGAGCCTTTTTAGCCTTACCCGGTTTTCCGGGCTGGTTCAAGATATTCTGGATCACGGTGGCTATGGTCGGTGCTCGAACCGCGGCCTTATGCATGAACCGAGCCATTGATATTCACATTGACCGTAAAAACCCCCGCACCGCCCACTGGCCATTGCCGAGCGGGGAATTCTCACTCCGTCTGACGTGGGGAGTTGCTATAGTGTCGCTGGCCTTATTGGTGGTAGCCGCCTGGCAGTTGAACCCGCTCTGTCTCAAACTGGCCCCCCTGGCTATCCTGGCCCTGTGGGGTTATTCATATACCAAGCGGTTTACCTGGTGGTGCCACCTGTGCCTGGGTCTGGCCATTGGTATCGGCCCGACCGCCGGTTGGATTGCTGTCACCGGTGAGTTCACCTGGCAGCCGGTTCTTCTCACACTGGCCGTTGCCTTCTGGATAGCCGGTTTCGATACCATGTATGCCTGTCAGGACATTGAATTCGATTGCCGGGAAGGACTGTACTCCATCCCGGGTCGTTTCGGGGCCCGCGGAGCTCTTATCTTTGCCCGGGGCTTTCATTTCCTGACCCTGGCTTGTTTTGTGGGAACAGGCCTGATCCTGGGCCTGGGGTGGCTGTATTATCTGGGAGTTGCCTTTGCCGGTACAATCCTGATATATGAGCATTCGCTGGTTTCGGCCGAAAACCTGGATCTGGTAAACTTTGCTGCCTTTAAGGTCAACCGTTATGTCAGCTCTACCGTGTTTGTAATGACCTTGCTTGATATCTTCCTTTTCTGATGGAGGTTTGTGGTTGGAAACCCGGCTCTCCATAAGGTAGAATACGATTGCGCGATATCGGAAGAGAGCCAAACACTTCAAGAAAAACCTGTTACCGAACTCTGGTTGAGGAAGTGTTAAATCGAGGGACAGGGGGAAGCAGCATGGCCAAGATCGTTGTTGCTATAACCGGCGCCAGTGGGGTTGTATATGGAACCGAGCTGGTTAACTGGCTCCTGATTAATGGTCACCAGGTGTATTTGGTGCTGAGTGACCCGGCCCGATTGGTACTGAAGCAGGAACTGGATTGGGAAACCAAGGACTGTCAGGAGGCTGCAAGATATTTTGCGCCCGGAAGTATAACCTGCTTTGACAATTCAGACATTGGAGCACCTATTGCCAGCGGTTCCTTTGTTCACGATGGGATGGTGGTGGTTCCCTGCAGCATGTCCACCCTGGCAGGAATCGCCCACGGTACCTCCAACAACCTGATTGAAAGGGCGGCTGATGTTTGTCTGAAAGAGGGAAGGACTTTGGTATTGGTCCCGCGTGAAACCCCACTTAACCTGATTCATCTGCGGAACATGTTGGCGGCTGTTGAAGCCGGAGCCAGGATGGTCCCGGCCATGCCTGCTTTTTATGCCGATTCCAGCCGGGTAAGTGATCTTGTGAATTTCATGGTGGGGAAAATACTGGACAGCCTCGGAATCGACAACGATTCTTACCGCCGGTACAACCGGGGCCCGGAATAATGGCTCATCTCCGGTGAATACGATTTGCCGGGGTTGGCGCCTCATAATGCACAACGGCAGCGCCTACCATTACCTGGGGAAAAGTTCCTGAAGGCAAAATCTTGGACCATGCAAACAGTTTCATTGTGAGGCGGGGGCCAAATCTATATAATAAAATCTGTATACTGAACACGAGGTTAATTTGATGCATTCACAGGAATTCTTTACACCTATAAAGCGTGAATTGCAGAAAATGGAAGAAGAGCTGGTCAGGACCGTTGATACGCGACAGCCTCTCTTAAAACAGGCTTCGAGCCACCTGATACACGCCGGTGGCAAAAGGTTAAGACCGGCCTTTGTTCTCCTGACGGGGTCTTGTTTTACCTCCAAAATAGATCATCTCATACCGATGGCGGTGGCTATGGAATTGGTTCACATGGCAACGCTGGTTCACGATGATGTAATTGACAACTCCTTGTCCCGAAGGGGGCGGGATACGGTTAAGGCCCGCTTTGGCAACCGGATGTCCATTTATTCGGGGGATTACATGCTGGCCAAAGCCCTGCACAAGGTGAGCGAGTACTGCCGGGCAGACTTGATGAAGATAATAACCGAAACCAGTGTCAAAGTCTGCCAGGGGGAAATTGTACAGCTTCAGAGTGTCTTTGATGTGGAACAGGGGATTACTGATTACCTTCGTCGTATTGAGCGAAAAACAGCCTTATTAATATCCGTCGCCTGTCAGGTAGGAGCCTTGCTGACTGACGCTTCGCCTCCGATGGTTAGGGCCATGCGCCGTTTTGGGTATTATCTGGGCATGTCTTTTCAAATCACTGATGATATCCTGGATTATACTGCTGATGACAGTGTTCTGGGAAAACCTACGGGAAGCGATATCAAGCAGGGAATTATAACCCTCCCTGCATTATATGCTCTGAGAAACAGTCCCGAAGCTCCCGAACTGCGCGCTATCTTGAGCTCGCCGGATAATGCGGCCAGGCATGCGGAGCGGGCTATAAGCATTGTGAAAAGCAGCGGTGGAATCGAGTACTCCCAAAATATGGCTGAAAGATATATTGACAAAGCTCAGTTGATGCTGGAGCAAATACCTTCAAGCCAGGCCAGGACTGCCCTAAGCAGGATCGCTGATTTTATCTGCATAAGAGACTACTGACACCTGGGGAATTCTTCATAATAAGGTCATGGTTGATTGTGACAGCTGGGAGGAATAGGAGTTAATGTTCAATTTTCGGAACATGACGGTTGAAGAAAAACAGACCATCCTTGAACATCTTGAAGACCTCAGAAAATCATTGCTGATATCGGTAGTAGCCATAATAATTGCTGCTGTGGCAGCATTTTACTACAGCGACTATCTGTTGGCCATTATACAACGCCCTTTGAAGCCGATGGACCTGGATCTGGTTTTTATCGGTATTCTTGAAGGATTCTACATTAAATTAAAACTGGCGTTATTTGGGGGGGTAGTGCTGGCCTTTCCCGTGATAGCATGGCAGATGTACAGGTTTATGGCTCCAGCCCTCTACCCACAGGAACGCAGGTATGTTCTGATCCTGTTTCCGGTGATGATCCTTCTCTTCGCCGGCGGGGTATTGTTTGCTTACTTTGGGGTATTAAAACTGGTGATCAGCTTTCTGATTATGATAGCCGGTGACCTTGAACCGATGTTGACCGTGGACAAATACGTTTCCTTCGTCATCGCCTTTACCCTTCCCTTTGGTCTTATATTTGAACTGCCGGTTGTAGTCTACTTCCTGACCCGCCTCGGTGTCATCACCCCGGAATGGCTGTCCCAAAAAAGAAAGTACGCCCTTCTCGGAATATTTATTGTTGCCGCAGTTGTAACCCCCGGTCATGATCCCATATCACAGTGCCTGATGGGAATACCAGTCTACCTGCTGTATGAAATTAGCATACTGGTAAGCAGAATTTTCCGCCCCAAGCAGAATAGTGAGCCGGGGTTGGAAGATTCGAACCCGTAATTACGGGCAGTTGATGTAATCCATTAAATCAATAATGGTTTATGAAAATAATAACTTGTGTTTATATTGAGGCTGTGTTTTATTATCAATAGAGGATACTTGAGTTTTTCCTCGAATTATAACTAAGGTATACCTATTTCAAACCCTGAACCCCAATAAACGAAATTTAATTAAATATTGAGGAAAGGAGACGTTCGGTGTGAAGGTTACGCGAAGACAGTTCCTAAAAATCACCGGAGCAAGTGCTGCCACCTTTGCCGTAATGGACCTGGGATTTAACCTGGGGGCAACAGCTGCCGAGCTTAAAGAATCGCGCATTAAAAACGTAACACCTACACCTACGGTCTGCCCGTACTGCGCCTCGGGATGTGGTCTCCTGGTTTACGCAGAAAGGGATGCGGAAGGGAAGTTTGTCAAGCTTCTCAGCGTAGAGGGAGATCCGGACAACCCGATTAACCGCGGTGGCGCTTGTGCCAAAGGTGCGGCAATGTTCAACCTTAGAGAGATTTATGATGAGAAAACCGGCAAACAGATTATTAACCCGAAAAGAGTGCAGAAACCACTCTATCGGGCTCCTGGTAGTGAGAAGTGGGAAGAAAAAGACTGGGATTGGATGCTAGATACAATAGCCCAGCGGGTCAAGGAATCAAGGGATAGAGAATTTATTTACAAAGAGAAACTGGAAGATGGAAGCGAAATTGTTGTAAATCGTAACGAGCGAATTGCGTCAATAGGAGGTTCCGGTCTGGATAACGAGGAAGCATACCTGCACAGCAAGCTGATGCGGGCTCTCGGAGTTGTCTACCTTGAAACCCAGGCCCGTATCTGACACTCCGCTACGGTGGCAGGATTGTCACCTTCATTTGGCCGGGGTGTTATGACCAATCATGTTGTTGACCTGAAAAACACTGATTGTGCATTAATCATAGGCAGCAATGCCGCCGAAAATCATCCAATAACCATGAAATGGCTGACCAAGGCCAGGGAAGAAAGAGGGGCCAAAATTATTCATGTTGACCCCCGGTTTACCAGAACTTCTGCGGTTGCCGATGTCTATGCACCTCTGCGTTCTGGAACTGATATTCCATTTATCGGCGGTATGATAAAGTATATCCTCGATAACGAGCTTTATCACCGGGATTATGTAGCCTATTACACCAATGCCTCATTCCTGGTGGACGAGGGCTATGACTTCCAGGATGGCCTTTTTTCGGGTTATGATGCAGCTAAACGTCAGTATGATTCGTCCTCATGGAATTACCAGAAGGATGCCGCGGGCAACCCGATAAGGGATATGACCCTGCAGCACCCGCGCTGTGTCCTGCAGCTGATGAAAAAGCATTATGAACGGTATGATATTGATACGGTATGCAGAGTAACCGGGTGTCCCAAGGACAAGTATATGGAGGTTTTAAGAACCTTCTGTGCTACCGGGGCACCGAACAAGGTCGGGACCATAATGTACGCCATGGGTACTACCCAGCATACGGTGGGGAGTCAGAACGTTCGTTCTTATGCCATCCTGCAGCTCCTCCTGGGCAACATTGGGAGACCCGGGGGCGGAGTCAATGCCCTGCGGGGAGAGAATAACGTTCAAGGGGCTACGGATATGGCCCTCCTGTTCCATATCATCCCCGGATACATCAATTCCCCGATGAACACGGCGGCGCATAAAGACCTGCAGGCTTTCCTGGCCACGGAAACTCCTCCGTCCGGCTTCAAGGTCAATACTCCCAAGTGGATGGTAAGCCTGCTTAAGGCTTGGTGGGGAGATGCTGCCACCAGGGATAATGACTTTGCTTACCATTATCTCCCCAAACGGGATGCCAGTAAAAACTATTCTCATATAGCTATGTTTGAGGCTATGTATGAAGGAAAGATTGACGGTCTTTTCATCATGGGCAGCAACCCGGTAGTAGGCGGGCCCAATGCCAATAAGGAACAGGCCGCCATGAGTAAGCTTAAGTGGCTGGTAAGTGTAGATCTGTGGCTCAATGAGTCGGCCGAATTCTGGTCTTACAAGGCCTGGGAAAGACCGGTTAAAAACCCGGCTGTGCCTCAACTGAAACCTACTGATATTGAAACCGAAGTATTCTTCCTGCCGGCGGCGGGTGTTTACGAGAAAGAAGGAACTGCCTCCAATACCGGACGCTGGATGCAGTTTCGCTGGAAGGGTGCCGAACCGGTTGGGGAGGCCAAGCCCGACCTGTGGATTGTTGACCAGATCGCAAAACGGGTTAAGAAACTCTATGAAAACAGTACCCTTCCTCAGGACGAGCCGATCCAAAACCTCACCTGGGGCTACGGTCACGGGGAAGAACCGGAGATCGAGCTGGTAGGACTCGAACTGAACGGATACTATGTGGACAGCGGCAAGCCGGTGGAGAGTTTTGCCAACCTCCGGGACGATGGCAGCACCACCTCAGGCTGCTGGGTCTACTGCGGGTGCATGACTACCAAGCCCAACGGTGAACTGGATTACAAACCGAAATGGCGTGACAACACTGATAATTCCAAGACCGGGTTGGGATTGTACTCCAACTGGGCCTGGTCGTGGCCGTTAAACCGCAGGATAGTATACAACCGGTGCTCGGTGCAGCCGGATGGTGTCAATCCATGGCCGGGCGACGATGACCGGGTGCTTATTAAATGGGATCCCGGCGCAGGTGCTTGGGTGGGCGATGATGTATGCGACTTCAACAAGACTTTGGCTCCCACCGCACCCGGTGGAACCAACCCCTTCATTATGAAACCGGACGGTGTTGGCGGCCTGTTTGCAACCACAACCAGTATGAAGGATGGTCCGTTCCCCGAACACTACGAACCGTGGGAGAGCCCGTTTGAAAACGTATTCAGCAGTCAGCAGAACAATCCGTGTATAAAGATTTGGGAGCCCGACAAACAGGGTACGTCAGATAAGTATCCGATTATTGGTACCACTTATCGTGTGGTTGAGCACTGGCAGACCGGGGCTTTGACCCGTAACCTGCCGTGGTTGGCTGAGCTCATGCCCAACATGTTTGTAGAGATGAGCGAGGAACTGGCTCGCCTCAAAGGCATAAAGAACGGCCATAGGGTTATCGTAACCACCACCAGAGGTGACATCGAAGCCGTCGCCTGTGTTACCAAACGGATTAAGCCGATGGTTGTAAACGGCAAGGAGGTTCACCAGATCGGAATGGTTTGGCACTTTGGATTCAAGGGTTATGCTGTCGGTGATCCCGCCAACCGCTTGACACCGCATGTTGGTGACGCCAACACCATGATACCCGAATACAAAGCCTGGCTTTGCGATGTAAGGAGGGCATAACTATGGCGAAGATGGGTAATCTTTACGACGCGACCAAATGCACAGCCTGCCGCGGTTGCCAGGTAGCCTGTAAAAACTGGAATCAATTGCCGGCAGTGATTGAGCCCTTTAAGGGCAATTACCAGACCCATGAGACTACCAATGCCAACACCTATACCATTGTCAAGTTCTTCGAATACGATGATGTTTATGGCCCCAAATGGTATTTCTGCAAGCACCAGTGTATGCACTGTGAATACCCGGCCTGTGTCGAAGCCTGCCCCCGTGGAGCCTTGTATAAGAACGAGTGGGGTGCGGTGCTGAAGGACTACGACAAATGTGTGGGATGCCAGTACTGTGTTTATGCATGCCCCTTTGAGATTCCGAAGTACCATAAACCTTCGGATACGGTTACCAAGTGCACCCTGTGTGCCGAACGGGTTGAAGCAGGCGGAATTCCGGCCTGTGCCAAAACCTGTCCAACCGGTGCGCTGCAGTTCGGTGAACGACAGGAACTGCTGGGTATAGCCCGGGAAAGGGTAAAGTACCTGCGGGCCAACGGTTATCCCAATGCGACCATCTATGGTGAGCATGAACTGGGGGGGCTGAATAAGCTTTATATTCTCGGCGATGTGCCCGAAAAGTACGGTTTGCCATCAGAACCGAAGGTCTCATCAATAACCACATTCTGGCAAAATATTGTACAACCCTGGTTTGGCTTACTGATTCCTCTGGCCTTGGCAGGATCCGCAGCCAGTTTCGTTACCACCCGGTTCCTGAAAGCCAGGCAGGAACAGCAGGAAGGAGGCGTAACCCATGGAACTGATAACTAAGTATGAGCCTGATGTTGAACGTATAGAACGGTTTAGTTTCAGTGCCCGGTTTGCTCACTGGAGCCATACAGTTACATTTGTCATACTGCTGTTAACAGGTCTAGTCCTGTTTATGGATTCCCGGTGGGACTTCCTGGCAGTTATCTTTGGCGGGTACCGGGGAGCAGGTCTGATACATCGCATTATGGCGGTTTTCTTTACTGTGATTCCACTGGTATGCGTAGCTGTTAACTGGCGGGGCTTTGTGGATTGGTGGAAGGATGTCTTTTCCTTCGGGTTGAATGATATCAAGTTCCTGCTGACATTCCCCCTGGAGTTCATGGGATTTCATGTAAATATTCCTCCCCAGACCAAGTTTAACGGTGGAGAGAAGATGAACTCGGTGGTAACCACTACTTCCTGTATACTGGTGGCAATCAGCGGTTATATCATGTGGTTCCCATCAATATTCCCTTCGACTCTGGTCAGGTTGGCCTATCCGACCCATGATATATTTATGATTATAGCTACCATGATGGTTTGCATGCACGGGTACCTGGGTTCGTTACATCCCGGTTCGGGTGAATCGTTCTGGGGGATGGTGAAGGGTACCGTTAAGGCCGATTGGGCGGAACACCATCACAAGGCCTGGTACGACCGGCAGCGTGAACAACAGGATTAAGCCGCTGCCAAAACTGCAAAAAAAGGGGGAGAGAACTCCCCCTTTTCCTTTACAAGGTCAGGATGTATTTGTCATAATATCAACAAGTCTTGGGGATAGGAGATGCTATGTATGACAAACCGGATCCCATTTGATCTACCAGAGGGTTATGTGGAATTCTACAAAGCTATAGAATCATGGCAGAATGAATTATTCTTCAAACTGAAAAGAGCTGCAGGCATTGGCGATTTTGACGCCGACAGTATCCCCCAGAGTATTGAGAGGCCGGTTTTGGAAACCCACGGTATTGACATTGATCCCGTTCATTACCGCGAAGCTTTTCTGGAACTGACTCAACTGGTAATGAAGGAAAGGGAAGGCATCAAGGACTCTCTGCAGGAGATTGTAAAGGTGTTTTCAGAAATGGACTTTACCGAGATAGCTTTCCGGGTTATAAACAATGACTGTCAGCACTTTGAGAAACTTGCGGCAGAAAAAGGCCTGGCCGGTGAGCTGGCTTACTTCCTGCTCGATCATGCGTTAAGGCCGTTCTTAAGGTGCTTTGCCCTACCATACCAGGGGGTGGTAGTCGGAGAGGATTTTCACTGGGAAATGGCGGTCTGTCCGGTCTGCGGTTCTCAGGTCAATTTTTCGCGGGTCCGGGCCGAGGACGGACAGAGGTTGCTGTTCTGTGAGCACTGTTTTACGGAATGGCCTTCCAGGTATTTGGGATGTATTTACTGTGGCAATACTGAGCCCCTTACTATAAAGTACCTGGTGGTTGAAGGTGATGATGCCCACCAGTTGTTCGTATGTGAGAAATGTAAAGGTTACCTGAAGACCTTTGACGAACGCAAGGGAGATACAAAAAGGGACCTTTTTATAGCCGGAATTGAAACCGTTTATCTCGACTTAATTGCTGAAGAAAACGGGTATACCAACAACAGAATAGAGGATGAGCGGAATCTGAATTAAGAGGGGGATAGGTATGGTCGGCTTGATTGGTAGCATCGGACCGTGGGAACTGATACTGGTACTGGCTATCCTTCTGATAATAGTGGGTCCCGGAAAGCTGCCCGGTGTCGGTAAGGCGATCGGCAAATCGATCGGAGAGTTTAAGAGGGCCAGGGATGGGGAACCTGAACCAACGGACCAAGAAAAAAAGGCAGAATAAAAGGAAGGATGCAAAAGGTCTGTTAACAGACCTTTTCTTTTAAGAAGCAGCGGAGGAGATTGAATGGCTCGGATGTTCCCCATTGTCGTTAATCTTGAGGGTTGTAGTTGTCTGGTGGTAGGAGGGGGTACGGTCGCCCTGCGTAAAGTCAAGAACCTCCTGCATTGCGGAGCGGCTATCAACGTGGTCAGTCCGTCATTTTGTGAGGAAATGGCGCTGCTCGGGCGGGAGAAGCAGGTCACCCTCATCCCCCGCAAGTTCGAAGATCGTGATGTACAAGGGCATATGCTGGTTTTTGCCGCCACCAGTGATGAAATCGTTAATCACAGGGTTTATGAGCTCTGTCGGGAGAACAAAATACTGATCAACACGGTGGATGATCCAGACAGGTGCAATTTTCTGGTACCTGCAACCATGAGGCGGGGCGCTCTAACTGTCGCTATCAGCACCGAAGGCAGGAGTCCGCTGCTGGCCCGCAAGCTGCGCATGGAAATGGAAGACCGGTATGGGCCTGAATATGCCGATTACCTGGAACTTCTGGGTGACGCCCGAGCGGTGGTGAAGGGCACCTTTGACCTGGAATCCACTCGCAAGCAGGTCTTTGCCAAGATCCTGGAACTCCCCGTATTATCTTTGCTGCAGCAGGGCAAGAAGGAAGAGGCAAAGGAGCGAATAATGCAATGTATATACTCCTGGCCGGATTAAGCCACAAGACAGCTCCGGTGGAGCTGCGCGAGAGGATCGCGCTGAGCGGGAAGGCATTGGAAAGGTTTTATCAAGATATAAAGGAAGAACCGGCCCTGGAAGGGACCGTAGTCCTTTCAACCTGCAACCGGGTAGAGGTTTATTCCACCACCAGGGACCTGGAAGCAGGCAAAAAAGCCCTGAGGGAGTTGGTCGCCCGGCGTTTGGAGGTGGATGATAAATACCTGGACCGGGTCTTATATATGCCCAATTGCTACCAGGCCATTGAACACCTGTTCAGGGTGGCTTCCGGGCTTGAATCCATGGTTTTGGGTGAGACCGAGATCCTCGGACAGGTGCGGGGTGCGTATGACCAGGCCAGGGAGCGCGGAGTCTCCAGCGGGGTGTTAAATACCCTGTTCCAAAAAGCTATAAGCGTCGGTAAGAGGGTGCGCACGGAAACCGGGCTGGATCGCAATGCGGTTTCCATAAGCTACGCGGCGGTTGAGAAAGCCAAACAGGTATTTGGCAGTCTTAAGGGACGCACGGTTTTGGTTGTGGGCGCAGGTAAAATGAGCGGACTGGCCCTGGGTTATTTGATGGATAACGGGGTAACAACCGTGGTAGTTTCCAATCGTTCCTACGACCGAGCCTTGGAACTAGCCCAAAAGGTTGGGGGAGAAGCGGTGCGGCTGAACCGTTTGTATGAAGAACTGAAGACGGCTGATATTGTTATCAGTTGTACTGCCGCTTCTCATTACGTGATTCGCCGGGAGGACCTGGAACCATGTCTCGAGAAACGCAGCACCGAACTGCTTTTGATCGATATTGCAGTTCCCCGGGATATCGACCCCGCCATAAGCGGGATACCGGGAGTTCATCTCTATGATATAGACGACTTAAATAATGTAGTGGAATCAAATCTCCTGGCCCGGCAGAGAGCGGCTCGCCAGGCCGAGAGGATCATTGCCGGGGAGATTGAGGAGTTTAGTGATTGGCTGGCTACGCTTTCGGTGGTCCCGGTTATTAAGGCCTTAAAGGCCAGGGGGGAGGAAATTCGCGAAACAGAGGTCCGCCGTGCTCTAAACCGGCTCGGAAATCTGACCTCACGGGAAGAGAAGGTGATCAACGCCCTGGCATCGTCAATCGTCAACCGGCTCCTGCACTTTCCGGTGGTAAACCTTAAGGAGATGGCCGCCGGCGACCGGGGGCACCTTTATGCCGAAGTAACCAAAACCCTGTTTCAATTAGAAATGGATGCAGAGGAGCATGCGGATGCGCAAAATCAGGATCGGAACCAGGGGTAGCAGACTGGCAATCTGGCAGACGGATTTCGTCGTCAATAAACTGCTGGAACTTGATGACTCCCTGGATATTGAAAAAGTGATGATAAGGACCAAAGGGGACAGATTTCTGGACGTGGCTCTTTCCCGGATTGGGGATAAGGGCCTGTTTACTAAGGAGATTGAAAAAGAACTCCTTGGCGGCAGCATTGATATGGCCGTCCACAGCATGAAGGACATGCCGACCAGGATAACGGAGGGACTCGCTATCGGGGCGGTTCTGCCGCGGGAGAATTGGAAAGACGTGCTGCTGTCCCGGGAGGGCCGGAAGTTGGCAGCATTACCGGTTGGGGCCTCCGTAGGCACTTCCAGCCTGAGGCGCCGAGCCCAACTGCTGGCCATGCGGCCCGATCTGAACATTGTGGATTTACGCGGCAACATAGATACCCGCATCAAACGGCTGCTGAACGGGGAGCTGGATGCCATAGTCCTGGCCGCCGCCGGGGTGATTCGGTTGGGATACGGTGAACTGGTTGCCGAGGAGCTGGAATTCATGCCCGCTGTTGGACAGGGAGCGATTATGGTGGAAATTCGCGATGACGACCGGGCTATTGGAGAATTGGTTGCAAAGCTTGATGACCGGAGCACACGTTTAGCCATAGCGGCCGAACGTACATTCCTGGCTGAACTGGAGGGTGGCTGTCAGATCCCGGTAGGGTGCCTGGGCAACGTTCAGGACGAGTTCCTTGCACTTGAGGGTCTGGTATCCGACCTGGAGGGGAAGAGGGTGTTTCGCTCCCGTTTGTCCGGTCCCGCAGACGAGGCCGAGGATTTGGGCAGAAAGCTGGCTCGAGAGCTGATAAGCCAGGGGGCCGGAGCAATACTGAAGGAGATTAGGAATCAGGAGAGGGATGATGAGTAGCACTGGCAAGGTTTACCTGGTAGGAGCCGGACCGGGGGATCCCGGTCTGCTTACCGTCAGGGCTTGGGAGCTTATCCGTAGAGCCCAGGTCATTGTCTATGATCGTTTGGTGGGGAAGAGGATCATCAACCAGGGAAAGACTGAGGCGGAGAAGATATATGTGGGGAAGGAATCCGGTCGCCATACTCTTCCCCAGCAGGAGATCAACCGGCTGCTGGTGGCGAAAGCCAGAGAAGGCAAGATGGTGGTAAGGCTGAAGGGCGGAGATCCCTTCCTGTTCGGCAGGGGAGGCGAGGAAGCCGAATACCTGAGACGGAACGGGGTAGATTTTGAGATAGTGCCGGGGGTAACCTCAGCAATTGCAGCCCCTGCATACGCGGGCATACCGGTGACTCATCGCGACTTTAACTCCACCTTGACGATTATTACCGGTCACGAACGGCCGGATAAACTGGAGAATTCGGTTTCCTGGAACGAGGTGGCGGCCGGACATGGAACGCTGGTTTTCCTGATGGGAATGGAGAACCTTCCCCTTATTGTGGAAAAACTGCTGGCGGGGGGGCGTTCACCCGATACCCCGGTGGCTCTGGTGCGATGGGGAACTCTGCCCCAACAGGAGGTCCTGGAGGCGACTCTGGAAAACGTGGTGGCAGAGGTTCACACCCACGGATTCCGGCCGCCTGCAGTTATTGTAGTCGGGGAAGTAGTCAGGCTGCGGCAGGAATTGGCCTGGTTTGACCGGAGGCCCCTGTTTGGCAAAAAGATACTTGTGACCCGGGCACGGGCTCAAGCCAGCAGGTTGGTCACCGTGCTGGAGGAACTGGGGGCTTGGGTTCTGGAACTGCCAACCATAGCCATCAGTCCGCTGCCGGTTACGAATTTAAGCACAATAATATCCGGTATGGAAAGATACTCCTGGATTGTGTTTACCAGCGTCAACGGGGTCAAGGTATTTATATCTCATCTATTGGAACAGGGATTTGACGTCAGGGACCTTAAAGGTCCCCGGGTATGTGCCATTGGACCGGCTACTGCGGCCGAGGCCGAATCATGGGGAATGAGAGTGTCCGCTGTTCCCGAGGAATATCGAGCCGAGGCGGTGGCCGAAGTCCTGCTGAGACATGCGGCGGAAGGGGACCGGATCCTGCTACCCCGAGCTCGGGGTGCCCGGGAGATTCTCCCTGAACTGCTGAGATTGCGTGGAATCATTGTGGATGAGCTGGAGATATATGAAGCAGTTCCCGAAACGATGCTTGATAAGGAAAACCGGGAGTTGCTGGAAGAGGGTCTGGTTGATATCATAACTTTTACCAGCAGTTCCACGGTTAAGAACCTGGTCACCATTATCGGGGAGGAAATGGTCGGGAGAATACGCGGTAAGGTTCAGGTAGCCTGTATAGGTCCGGTCACGGCTCAAACAGCCCGGGAAGCAGGGTTTGAGGTTGATGTGACAGCAGCGGAGTATACCATTGAGGGGCTGGTGCAGGCAATAATTGAGACTTGTACCGGGGCGCAAGAAGATGTAACCTAAATGCTGCAAACAAGGGGGAGAGAAATTTGATTGGGTGCACCAAATTGCTTTGTGGAACCGCCACGGTCTCTGATGTGATCAAACACCAGGCGGGGGGAGCGGTGCCCGCTTCACTGCTGCAATTCAGCGAGATCAACCGGCCGCTGGTGGTATGGAACGCCACCAACCGCTGTAATCTTCGCTGCCAGCACTGCTATATTGAGGCTGAGGATGATTTCTACCGCCATGAACTAACTACGGAGGAGGCCAAGCGTTTTATTGAAGACCTGGCCCGGATGCAGGTTCCGGTGCTTCTGTTTTCCGGAGGTGAGCCGCTCCTGCGGCCTGATATTATGGAACTGGGAAGGCTGGCGCACCGCAGCGGCCTGAGACCGGTGCTCTCCACCAACGGTACGCTGATAACTGCAGACGTGGCCAAGGAGATCAAGGAGGCGGGCTTTCAGTATGTTGGAATCAGTATTGACGGTTTACCCGCCACCCATGACCGGTTCCGCCGCAAAGAAGGGGCTTTTGAACAAGCCATTAAAGGTATTAGAGCCTGCAAAAATGAGAACATCAAGGCCGGGATCAGGTTTACGGTTAACCGGGCCAATCAAGCCGACCTCCCCGGCATCCTGGACATAGTGGAACAGGAGGGAATCCCCCGGTTCTGCATGTACCATCTGGTTTATGCCGGACGAGGCAGGGACCTGATGAATATGGATACTGATAGACAGGAGAAGCTGCGGATCCTTGATCTTTTGATAGATAGAACACTTGACTTCCATCGGCGAGGAATTGAGGTGGAAATCCTAACCACTGATAATCATGCTGACGGCATATACATTTATAAACGGATCAAAAACCTGGCACCGGAGCGCTCCGATGAGGTGGTTAAACTGCTGCAGATGCATGGTGGATGCTCAGCCGGGACGAAATTTGCCAACGTAGACCCGCGCGGCAATGTGCACCCGTGTCAGTTCTGGCAGGATTATAAGGTGGGCAATGTAAAAGAAACTCCTTTTAGCCAGATCTGGAACAGTGATGATCCCCTGATGGTTATGTTGCGGAACAAATCAGACCACCTAAAAGGGCGCTGCGGGAAATGCGCATTCAATTACTTGTGTGGAGGATGCCGGATTCGTGCCCGTGCAGCATACGGGGATGTTTGGGCAGAAGATCCGGCCTGTTACCTGAGTGACGATGAGATTAGGGAAGGGATGGTGTCATAATGGGTTATCCAGTAATAAGAATGAGGCGGATGCGTGCCAGTGAAGGACTGCGCAGGATGGTACGGGAGACTCATGTTCTGCCTCAAGACCTTATTTACCCCCTCTTTATTGTGTCGGGATCAGGAGCGGAAGAACCGGTAGTATCGATGCCCGGGGTAACCCGTTATTCGCCCGATCGTCTGCCACAGGTGGTACGAAAGATACACAATTTGGGAATAGCAGGCGTTATACTGTTTGGTATTCCGGAATATAAGGATCACCTGGGGTCTTCTGCCTTTGACGATAAGGGGCCGGTTCAGCAGGCGATTAAGACTATTAAAGACACCACTCCCGAACTGGTGGTCATAACCGACGTATGCATGTGTGAGTACACCAGCCATGGCCACTGCGGCTATTTGACCGATGACGGCCGGATCGATAATGACCGCAGCCTGGAAATGCTGGCACAGGAAGCATTATCCCATGTCAAAGCGGGATGCGATATGGTAGCTCCTTCGGATATGATGGACGGCAGGATCGGCTATATCCGGAAGGCCCTTGACCAAGCGGGGTTTGACCACATACCCATCATGTCCTATGCCGCCAAGTATGCGTCGGCGTTTTACGGACCGTTTCGCGAGGCAGCCGAATCGGCCCCCCAATCGGGTGATCGCAAATCATATCAGATGGATCCGCCTAATGTAAGAGAGGCCCTGCGGGAAGTGGAACTTGATATTGCCGAAGGCGCAGACCTGGTTATGGTTAAGCCGGCCATGGCTTATATGGACGTAATCCGGGCGGTTAGGGAGCGATTTGATGTACCCCTGGCCGCGTATAATGTAAGCGGTGAGTATTCTATGATTAAGGCGGCGGCCGAGCGGGGTTGGATTGACGAGGAGCGTATTGTCAAGGAGGTACTGACCGGGATTAAACGAGCCGGGGCTGATATCATCATTACCTACTTTGCCCTTGACTTCGCCGGCATCCTTTAGCGGCTTGAAGCTGAGTTATCCGCATCATTACCAACACCAGACGACGGATTATCGGATTTAGTTGGGGAGGACTGTTATGCTGGTTTCGTGGAACACGACCAACCAATGCAACATGTTTTGTGACCATTGTTACCGGGATGCAGGGGTCAAACTGGAGGAGGAGTTGACCACTACTCAGGGGAAAACCTTGATCGACCAGATCAAGGAGGCCGGCTTTCGAATGATGATCATGAGCGGAGGAGAACCCCTGATGCGCCCCGATATTTTTGAGCTGTGTGCTTATGCGGTTTCCCGGGGGCTGAGGACGGTGATGGGTACCAATGGTACCTTGATTACTCCACGGGTAGCCGATGAGCTGCGGCAGAGCGGGCTGGCCGCCTGTGCCATCAGCCTGGACAGCATTGTAGCCTCTGAACATGACGCCTTTCGCAAGCTTGAGGGTGCCTACGATTTGGCTCTACAAGGTATGGCCAACCTGAAAAGAGCGGGAATACCGTTCCAGATTAATACCACGGTGATGGACTGGAATCTCAAGTATTTGGACGCCATAACCGACAAGGCCATTGATCTGGGAGCCAGAGCCCATCACCTATTCTTTCTGGTACCCACCGGACGGGCGACCAGTATAGAACAGGAAGCCCTGCGGGTTAAGGAATACGAACGGACCCTGCATCGTATCATGGAAAAGCAGAAGCATGTTGCCATTGAAATCAAGCCCACCTGTGCACCGCAGTTTGTCAGAGTAGCCGATGCCAAAGGTATACCTGTCCGATTTACCCGAGGCTGCCTGGCAGGCATTTCCTACTGTATTATCAGCCCTACCGGGGATGTGCAGCCCTGCGCTTACCTGGACCTCCGCCTGGGCAATGTAAAGCATGAGTCATTCGCGGACATATGGCGGCAAAACCCGGTATTTAAGGAACTCCGCTCCCAACAGTACGGCGGAAAATGCGGGTGTTGTGAATACACGGAACGCTGTGGGGGATGTAGGGCCCGAGCCTATTATTACAGCGGCGGTGATTACATGGCTCAGGATGACTGGTGCCTCTACCAGCCGAGGGGGTTGGTCTGACATGGACCAGGTAGATATCAAGATACTGAACTACCTGCAGGAAGGAATAACCTTAAGCCCTCGCCCGTTCCTGGATATGGCCCGGGAACTGGGGATTTCCGAGGAAACAATACTGGCCAGGATTGAAGCCTTGCGCGACCGGGGTCTTATCCGCCGCCTGGGCGGGGTATTTGATTCGCCCCGCATGGGGATGAAATCCACTCTCTGCGCCATGGAGGTCCCGGAAGCCAGGATTCCGGAGGTGGCGCAGCAGGTTAATGCCTACCGTGAGGTAACTCACAACTACCTGCGCAATGACGTGTATAATATGTGGTTTACGGTGACGGCTTCCTCCGGGGAGGACCTGGAACGGATACTGCAGGAGATAGAGTCCTACACCGGAATCAAGGTTATCAGTATGCCGGTTCGGCAGAGATACAAGATCAAGGTGGCTTTTGCGTTAAATGACGAGACATGATATTATCGACCGAGTAATAAAAGAGCTGCAGGGTGACCTGCCCGCGGTTTACCGTCCCTACCAGGTGGTGGCGGAAAGGACCGGCCTTTCCGAAGAGGAGGTCATTTCTGTTTTGAACGGCCTCCGGGAAAAGGGCATGCTCAAACGCATAGGTGCGGTTCTCCGACACCAGAAGGTGGGTTATGATGCCAATGCCATGGTGGTGTGGAAGGTGGCGGAGGAAGATATGGACCGAGTCGGCAACCTTATGGCCGCCTGTCCTCTGGTAAGCCACTGCTACTGGCGGGAAACCCCGGCCGGATGGCCTTTTAATATCTTTACCATGGTACATGCCCGCAGTCACCAGGAGCTACAGGCGGTAATTCACGAGCTTTCCTGTAAGTCCGGAATCGGCGAATACAGGGTGATCGAAAGCGTCAGAGAGTTGAAAAAAACAAGTGTTCAGTACCGCTGACCCGTCGGTCCCAAGGCGGTGCAGCGGGAGGTTTTCCCGGTGACTACTGCCGTCAAAATACCCGGATCATGAGAACAAGGGCTTCCATGAGTGGTTTATAAGGTTTGGCATTATAGTCGACTGCTATCATGTGTTATAGGAGGTAGGAACTTGAAGTTCGTAAGGTCAAGCAGTTTATTTAGCAAGGCCAGGACGGTTATCCCCGGGGGAGTTAACAGCCCCGTGAGAGCGTTTAAGTCAGTAGGTATGGAGCCGCTTTTTATCACCCGGGGGCAGGGAGCTCGTATCTTTGACGCCGACGGTAATGAGTTTATTGATTACGTTGGCTCCTGGGGGCCATTGATTCTGGGGCACAGCCATCCCCGGGTGGTGGAAGCCATTCAAACGGCGGCCGGAATGGGGACCAGTTATGGGGCCCCGCATCAAGGTGAAGTGGAATTGGCGGAAATGATCTGCCAGGCCATACCATCAATGGATATGGTTCGGTTGGTTAATTCGGGTACCGAAGCCACCATGAGCGCCATCAGGCTGGCCCGGGCGTTTACCCGCCGGGATAAGATTGTAAAGTTTGCCGGGTGTTACCACGGACATGCGGATTCATTCCTCATCCAAGCCGGTTCCGGACTGCTTACCGGTGGAGTTCCTACCAGTCCTGGTGTACCGGCGGATTTAATCGGCAATACCATCGTTTGTCGCTATAATGACCTGGATTCGGTGAGAACGGTGTTTGAGCAGATGGGAACCGAGATTGCTGCCGTTATTCTCGAACCGATGGCAGGCAATATGGGGCTGGTACTGCCCGATATTGAGTTCCTTCATGGCCTCCGCGAACTGACTGCCGGTCATGAGGCCCTCTTGATATTTGATGAGGTAATAACGGGATTTCGAGTTACTTATGGAGGACTGCAGAATCTATTGGGGATTGAACCTGATTTGACCTGCCTGGGCAAGATCATAGGTGGGGGCTTGCCGGTAGGTGCTTATGGAGGCCGGTGCGATATAATGAGAATGATGGCACCGGAAGGTCCGGTTTACCAGGCTGGCACGTTATCGGGAAACCCCCTGGCAGTAGCGGCGGGGATAGCTACCCTGAAGATCCTGGAAGCGGGGGAACTTTATGATGATCTGGAGACCAAGACCTATGTCCTGGAAACCAGACTGCGGACGGTTTTTGAGGAGACCGGCTTGCCGGTGGCCATTAACCGGTACGGCTCGATGTTCAGCATCTTCTTTACCGAGGAAGATGTGACCGATTATGAAAGCGCTCTTAAAGCAGACACTAGGATGTACGCCCGTTTCTTTTCCGGTATGCTGGAGCGTGGTATATATTTGCCGCCTTCCCAGTTCGAAACCTGTTTTGTTTCCGCGGCCCACGATATTAAGGATATCGATCAGACCGCCGATGCGGTACGGCAGGTTATTGAAGCAATGGCGTAGGAGGGTATTTTGTGGAACATCGGGGTTGGGAGTGGTTTGTTAAAAAGTTTTTTCAAAAAAGCGGCATTGATCTGCAGTACTACAAAAGACCGCAAATGGAGCGCCGTATTAACAGTTTCATGAGGACGGCAGGGGTTGCCAATTATGCTGATTTGATCAAGTTGTGTGAAGACAACCCCGAGGTACGCCGTCGCTTTATCGAGCATTTAACCATAAATGTATCGGAGTTTTTCCGCAATGCCAATCACTGGGAGGTATTGCGACAACAAATAATACCCGAACTAATAAAGCGGAGATCCTCCCTAAAAATCTGGAGTGCCGGCTGTTCCACCGGTGAAGAGCCGTATTCTCTGGCCATTATGATGCAGGAGTATTTTCCCGGTTACGTCCACCGCATATGGGCAACCGATCTGGATCAGGCGGTATTGAACAAGGCAAAGAACGGCATTTATAGCGAGAAGGCGGTACAGGGAATTCCGGCTCACCTGATAAACAAGTATTTTTACCGTGATTCTGATTTTCAGGTAGTAGAAAGCATTAAACAGATGGTGAAATTTGAAAAACACGATCTTTTGGCTGACAGGTTCCCGGGTGATTTTGACCTGATTTTGTGCCGCAATGTTGCCATCTATTTTACCGAAGAGGCCAAGGAGAAACTTTATCGCAAGTTTGCACAGGCTCTGGCTGTAGACGGGGTTTTGTTTATAGGTAGTACGGAACAAATATTCCAGGCTCGTGAACTCAATCTTAAGTCTATTGCTACTTTCTTCTATCAAAAGACCGGTTAGCGGAGTAATCGGGCCGGCGACAAATCTGAAATTTTTGAAAAGAGCGAATTAAGCCTTCGGATTTGAAAAAAGAAGGAATAAGACCATTCTTATAGAAGATTTAATGTTGAATGCGCGCGTATGCCTGTACGCGAGATGACAAGAGTTTACGCGTTTTGGGTAATGCCTCAATTGCAATTCCTTGGTTAGGTTAGCTAAAATTGCCCAAGCCAGGACGATTTTCATATTTTTACTGGAGGTGGTATTAAGCAAACCGTTTTTCCGGATTTTGGGGTAAAGGGTATTTAGGTAACGTTGCGTAAAACCGAGAAAAGGAGGAAAGGACCTTGAAGATTGCTGTATGTGTAAAGCAGACATTTGACACAGAGGCTAAGATTGTTCTAAAAGACGGTAAGATTTCAGGTGATGGTATTAACCTGATCATCAACCCGTATGACGAAGTCGCAGTTGAAGAAGCCCTACGGATTAAGGAAAAGCAAGGCGGGGAAGTGGTAGTAGTCTGTGCCGGCGGGGACAGGGCCACCGAAGCTATTCGCCAGGCATTGGCTATGGGAGCTGACAGAGGCGTCCTGATCAAGGTAAGCGATCCGGATGTTGACGAATATGCCCGGGCGGTTATGCTTGCTGAAGTGTTAAAGGAGCAGGCACCGGATCTGATACTGTGCGGACACGTTGCGGCTGATGATGGTTCTTCTCAGGTTCCCACCAGAACTGCGGAAATTCTGGGATTGCCGCATGCCAATGTAGTAACAAAACTTGAGTTTGCTGATGGCAAAGCAGTCTGCACCCGTGAAGTAGACGGTGGGATGGAAGTAATGGAAGTGGCACTGCCGGCGGTTGTAACCTGTCAGGTAAGTTTGAATGAGCCCCGGTATCCTTCCATGAAGGGTATTATGCAGGCCAAGAAAAAGCCTATCGCTAATGTAGATGCACCTGCGGTTGAGTCCAAAGCCAAGATAATTGAACTGGCCCTCCCGGCAGCCAAACAGGCCGGCAAGAAGATTGAGGGTGAGCCTGAAGATACGGGTATGCAACTGGCTGCTTGGCTGTTGAATGAAGTAAAGGTTGAAGTTAAGCAGTAATCGCCTTAACCATGTTTAATGAAACAATTCTCATTGATCATAAAAAAAGGAGGGTAACTGATGGCAAAGGGAACATGGGTTGTCGTTGACCAAAGGGATGGTAAAATCCGTAAGGTTACGTTTGAACTCTTAAGTGCAGCTCAGAATTATGGTGAAGAGGTAACTGCTGTATTATTCGGTAAAGGTGTTGAAGGGCTGGCGGCGGAACTGGGCAAGTTCGGTGCCGACAAGGTCCTGGTAGCCGATGATGATGTGTTTGCCGTTTACAATACCGGAGCTTATGTAGCTCAGATGGCAGCTATGGTTAAGGAGTATGACCCGGCGGTGGTGCTGTTTGGACATACCACTATGGGTAGAGATCTGGCGGCCAGACTGGCACAGAAGCTGGAAGTAGGAATGGCCACTGACTGTATAGCAGCTGAGATTTCGGGCGGCAAAGGCGTTTTCACCCGTGCTATTTACGCGGGTAAAGCCCTGGCCAAAGTGCAGGTAGAAGGAACACCGATTATGGCAACCATCCGCGCCGGAGTTATGGAAGTAGTGGAGAGCAACAAAGCGGGTGAAGTGGTCAAGGCCGCAGTGGCTGCTACGGCTGACGATGTCTACCAGAATGTCAAGGAGTTCATTCCCACCGTTTCTTCGCGGCCTGAGTTGACTGAGGCTGAGGTTGTTATTTCTGGTGGTCGTGGACTGAAAGGCCCAGAAGGGGTCAAGGTCATTGAGGAACTGGCGGACCTCCTGGGTGCTGCCATCGGCGCTTCCCGGGCTTCTGTGGATTCCGGATGGCTGGGCCATGAGTATCAGGTAGGTCAAACCGGAAAGGTTGTTAACCCGAATCTCTATATTGCAGCTGGAATTTCCGGTGCTATTCAGCATTTGGCGGGTATGTCCTCTTCCAAGTTTATCGCTGCCATCAACACTGATCCGGAAGCTCCGATCTTTAGCGTGACAGACTTTGGGGTAGTGGGGGACCTCTTCAAGGTAATTCCCGTAGTTACCGCTGAACTCAAGAAATAGTGAAAGCAGGGTGTCGGGCGCGTAAATACGACGCCCGATGCCCTACTTGATTTGAGGAGGAATTGTCTCATGTTATTTGGCTTTATACCAATAGATGTATGGTCAGAGCCACCAATGCGGGAAGTCGGAGCCAATATCCCCTACGAATGGTTGATATATGTTATCGCAGTCATTCCCGTTGCCGTATTGCTGTACGGGCTGTACCAGAAGGTACGGGTCTATATGGCAGCCAGGGGGAAAGTGAACAGACTGGATAACCTAGGGGCCAGAATCCTTTCCTGGTTCACCTATACCTTTGCCCAGGCCAAGGTAATTAAGAGTCCGCTGGCGGGATGGATGCATTTCTTCCTCTTTTGGGGATTCCTGCTGCTGTTCATGGCGGCCGGTATTGACGCCATGCACCACTTTATCAACTGGCCTCATCTTGAAGGTAATTTCTATATCGTCTTTTCCTTCGTCGTAGACACCATTGGTTTTCTGGGGATGGTGGGAATACTCGTCTTAGGTATTATCCGCTACGTGCAGAAGCCCGATCGTCTAAACGATACCAAGAGCAGCGACGGCTGGATAATTGTGGCGTTATTTTCTATCTTGTTTACCGGATTCCTCATCGAGGGTTTGAGAATAGCCGCTCAGATCAAGATGGCCACGCAGATTCAGTATATTGCCTATGAGAAAGCCGCATCCCCATTCGGCTGGCTGTTTGCTCAGATGTTCGTCGGAGCCAATATGGACAGCATTTTGGTGTGGCACCGGATACTCTGGTGGTTCCATATGGCGCTCGCCTTTGGAACTGTCGTATTAATTCCTTTCACCAAATTGTGGCATATTGCTACCAGCATGGCCAACTACTTCTTCCGCGATTTGGGCCCCAAAGGTGCCTATATCAAAGCGATTGAAAACATCGAAGAGGCCGAATCCTTCGGGGTGGAGAATCTCGAAGATTTTACCTGGAAGGATTTTCTGGACTTTGATGCCTGCATTCGCTGCGGCCGCTGTCAGGATAACTGTCCGGCGTATCTTACCGGCAAACATCTCAATCCCAAGATCACCTTAATCCAGGCCTTGAAAAAGCATATGGATGAGAAGGTACCGTATCTCCTGGCTGCGGGCAGCCACAGTGCAGCCGAGGCGGAAATGGCCATGACTGAGGATGAAGAGGCGAAACCCGTTATGGAACAGAGCCTGCTCTATGATGTGGTAACTACTGATGTGATCTGGGACTGCACCAACTGCCGCGCCTGCATGGAGCACTGTCCCATGTTCATTGAACACATTCCCAAGATAACGGAGATGCGCCGCAACCTGGTAATGTGGCAGGGGGATATGCCCAGCGAAGCCCAGATGACCTTTACCAACCTGGAGAGAAACTATAATCCATGGGGTGTTGGTTGGGCAAACCGGGCAGACTGGCTAAATGAACGCGGTGTAGCTGACAAGGTGAAGATTGCCTCCGAAGACAGCGATTTTGAATACCTGCTATATGGCGGTTGTGCTATGTCCTTTGATGACCGCTACAAACGGGTAGGGGAAGCAGTGATCAATCTTTTTGACCAGGCCGGAATAACCCTGGGTTACCTGGGGACGGAAGAACAGCATTGCGGTGATACTGCCAGACGCCTGGGTAACGAATACCTGGCGCAGATGCTGATTACCGCCAACATCGAAGCATTTAACAACTATGGGGTCAAGAAAATTGTCACCACCTGTCCGCACTGCTACAACGCGCTCAAGAACGAATATCCACAGTTTGAGGGTGGACAATTCGAGGTCTATCACTATACAGAGCTGATTGCCCGGTTTATCGCCGAGGGCAAGATTAAACCGCAGAAGGCTCTGGGAACCAAACTGACTTATCATGACTCCTGTATGCTCGGTCGTCACAACGATATTTACCAGCAGCCGCGGGATATCCTGGCAGCCACCGGATCCAACCTGGTGGAGATGGAGCGCAACCGCGATAAAGGATTCTGCTGTGGAGCCGGCGGTGGCCGCATGTGGCTGGAAGAGCATGCAGCCGAAGGTTACAAGCGTATTAACGACACCCGTACGGAACAGGCCCTGGCCACCGATCCCGAGTGCATAATAACCAATTGTCCATTCTGCTTGACCATGTTGGATGACGGGGTCAAGGGTGTTGAATCAGAGGTTAAGGTTTTGGATATTGCTGAATTGTTAAGTCAGTCTATGAATTAATGCTGGTGTGGAAGGTAGCAACAGGGACCGCGACGGTCCCTGTTGCATGTTTTGGGGCCAGAGGTGACTGATTAACACGGCATTTATGCAATCCAGGCAACACAAAAACCTTATGGGGGAATCAGGCTAAGCACCAAATGGACCTGCCTGGCCATTAACAAGCGAGGGGGATTGGTGATGGATTTTCGATTAACGGATGAGCAGGAGATGTTTCGTAAAGTGGTCCGTGACTTCGCAGAGAAAGAGGTAGGCCCCAGCGCAGCCGAACGGGATGAAGAAGAGCGGTTTGACATGGATCTCTTTTTCAAGATGGGAGAGCTGGGCCTGTGCGGTATTCCCTGGGAAGAAGAGTATGGTGGCTCCGGTTCAGATTTTATCAGTTATGTCATAGCGGTTGAGGAATTATCCCGGGTTTGTGCCTCGACCGGGGTAACCCTGTCGGCTCACATTTCACTATGCTCCTGGCCGATTTGGAAATTCGGCACAGAGGAACAGAAGCAGAAGTACCTGATTCCCCTGGCCGAAGGAACCAAACTGGGAGCTTTTGCGATCACCGAACCCTCAGCCGGAAGCGACGCCGGTGGGACCAAAACCACTGCCGTTCTAGACGGTGATCATTACGTCCTCAATGGGACCAAGGTATTCATAACCAATGCCTATTATGCCGACATCTATGTCGTCATTGCGCGCACCGGACCCAAGGAATTGAAACACCGGGGCATAAGCGCCTTTATTGTGGAAAAAGGCACCCCGGGTTTCAGTTTTGGCAAGAAAGAGAAAAAACTCGGGATCCGCTCGTCAGCCACCTACGAGTTGATATTTGAGGATTGCCGCATTCCGAAAGAGAACCTGCTGGGCCAAGAAGGTGAAGGCTTTAAGATCGGCATGATGATCCTGGATGGGGGACGAAACGGTATTGCTGCCCAGGCAGTAGGGATTGCGCAGGGGGCCTTGGATTTTGCACTTCAGTATGCCAAGGAACGGGTTCAATTCGGGAAGCCCATTAGCGATCAACAGGCCATTCGGTTCAAACTGGCCGATATGGCTACCCGGATTGAGGCTGCTCGTCTGCTAACCTATCAGGCAGCCTGGTTGGAGTCGGCCAAGCTTCCCTACGGAAAGGCAAGTGCTATGGCCAAGCTGTACGCCGGTGATGCGGCTATGTATGTTACTACGGAAGCAGTGCAGATCCTGGGCGGTTACGGCTACAGCCGTGAGTATCCGGTAGAACGCATGATGAGGGATGCTAAGATAACACAAATATACGAAGGGACCAATGAGATACAGCGGGTTGTGATTTCCAATATGCTGCTGAGGGATTAGCGACAGGACATAATCAATGAGCCTATTAATTTTACAGGAGAGGTGAATGTCTTGAACAAAGCGGTAATTGTTAGCGCTTGCCGAACGCCGGTAGGAAGTTTCGGCGGGACACTTAAGGATGTGTCCGCCCGGGAAATGGGCGCCCTGGTTATTGCCGAGGCTGTAAAGCGGGCCGGTATTAAACCGGATATGGTAGAGGAAGTTATCTTCGGGTGTGTGCTCCAGGGTGGTTTGGGACAGAATATTTCACGCCAGTGTTCGCTGGATGCCGGTATTCCCGTAGAAGTACCCACTTTCGCCGTGAATAAGGTCTGCGGTTCCGGGTTAAAGACAGTCGAATTGGCCGCCCAGGCTATAAAAGCGGGGGATGCCGATATCATAGTGGCCGGCGGAACGGAGAGCATGTCCGGTGCCCTCTTTGCCATGGACAAAGCGCGCTGGGGGTACCGTATGGGCGAGGGCACGGTTATCGATTTGATGATAAAAGACGGCCTGTGGGATGCCTTTAATAACTGCCATATGGGAATAACGGCGGAGAACATCAACGAGCAGTGGGGCAACACCCGTGAAGAACAGGATGAACTGGCGCTCCGCAGCCAGCAGCGGGCCGCAGCCGCCATAAACGAAGGGCGGTTCAAGGATGAAATCGTTCCGGTAGTCATTAAGACAAAAAAAGGGGAAACCGTTTTTGATACCGATGAGTTTGTGCGGCCACAAACTACCAGGGAAGGACTGGCCAAGCTCAGAGGTGCCTTCAAAAAAGACGGCAGTGTAACCGCAGGCAATGCCTCCGGGATTAACGATGGGGCGGCTGCAGTGGTGGTAATGTCCGAGAAAAAGGCAGCCGAACTGGGAATCAAACCTATGGCTGCTATTGTGAGCTATGCCTCAGCCGGAGTTGATCCGAAAATCATGGGGATGGGACCGTGGCCGTCGACGCTGAAGGCCCTCGAGAAAGCAGGACTGACCCTTGACGATATCGACCTGATCGAGGCCAACGAGGCCTTTGCCGCCCAGTCAGTGGCGGTAGCGAAGGAACTTAAGTGGGATATCAACAAGGTTAATGTTAACGGGGGAGCAATCGCTCTGGGCCATCCCATTGGGGCTTCAGGAACCAGGATTCTGGTGACCTTGCTTTATGAGATGCAGAAGCGGGATGCCAAAAAAGGACTGGCGACACTTTGTATCGGTGGTGGAATGGGAACGGCTCTGATTGTAGAACGGCCCTAATAATAACCTTTAAGGTTAATGACCACCCAAGAGGGTCCTTGGAAAGAAGGACCCTCTTTTGATGACTGGCTGTAAAGCATGGTTTATACTTTATGAAGGAGTCTGTTGTGCCTGAATGAGTTTTTGCACTGGGAATCGGGCTTGGGTTAAAATAAGCCCATGGAAAGAGTAAGTAAGAACTGCGGTATTTTATGTGACAGAATAGGGAGGCAAGCATGGAGAAAGTTGCGGTATATCCTGGCAGTTTTGATCCTGTTACCAACGGGCATTTGGATGTGCTGGAAAGAGCCAGCAGAATCTTCGATCGGGTTATTGTAGCGGTAGTGCACAATGTTTACAAAAACCCTCTCTTCTCAACCGAGGAAAGGGTTGAGATGCTCCGGGAAGTAACCAGACATCTGCCCAATCTGGAAGTAGACTCCTTTACCGGCCTTCTGGTGAACTACGTGCGCAAACGGCAGGCAACTGCCATTGTAAGAGGGCTGCGGACGGTATCAGATTTTGAGTATGAACTGCAGTTGGCCATGACCAACAGCCATTTGTACCCGGAAGTGGATACAATCTTTATCGCCTGCAACAGTAAATACTACTTTGTAAGCTCCACCGGCGTTAAAGAAGCCGCCCTGTTGGGCGGCTCCGTTTGTGGCCTTGTACCTCCTCTGGTGGAGGAAAAGCTGCAGGAAAAACTGCTTAAATTCAAAAAGGGTTAGATTATTACCCGTGGTTACGGGAGAATATAGACTTTAACATTTTGGATCCCGAACTTCAGGGCTGATTGGTGATCCGGGTAACAGAGATCGATACGATTGCCCTTTATCGCGCCACCGGTATCGGCGGCAATGGCATCGCCATACCCTTCAACGTAAAGTCTGGTTCCCAGGGGAATAACGCTGGGGTCGACCGCTACAATGCCGTGGCCAAGAGGGAGTCCGATATGGGTGGTCTGGTCCGTGTAAGGATAGTTGCACTTGTTGCAGGGACAATACGCGGTAGCCACCATGGTTATAACCTTGGTGTACCTTGGTACGGAACCGCCACGGGAGGGCGTCCCCGACTCTGCCGGCGGTTTGGGTATGGGATTGCGTAGAGCTTCCCTGGTCTGAGGTCCCACTATGCCATCGACTTTAATGTTGCTGGCTTTCTGGAGAGCAACAACTGCTGCATGGGTTCGGGGACCGAAAACACCGTCTACCGGACCACAATCAAATCCGGCTGCTTTGAGCTTCTGCTGCAGTTCTGCTACCTCATCTCCCGTGCAGCCCTGGTACAGGTTTCGTGCCGGCGAAGACGGCTTCGCCAGCAGGTTGGCAATTGCCGCCCTGGTCTGGGGTCCAACAATACCGTCGACCGCAAGACCACTGGATTTCTGCAGTGCCAGTACGGCGGCGTATGTTTTGGGACCGAAGATTCCATCAATATTTCCACAATTAAAGTTAAGAGAATTAAGCTGGGTTTGTAGTGATGCGACATCTTCACCCTGGCAGCCCCAGTACAGGTTGCGCGGTTCCGAAGCGGCCTGCGCACCAATACCCATGGCCAGAACAAATACCACAGCTACTATGATTTCCAAGATCCTGCGAATTGGTTTAGAAAACAGAAATCCCAACTCCTTTCATGCTTATGATAAGGCCACATTGGTCGGTAGCAATATGTGCTGCTGACCATTTTAATTGTATTAACTAAAGGCTATTGGCGACAAATCTGGGATATGGTTACATCTGCCCAAAGCAAAAGGACCTGTCCTTTCAGCGACGATCCCGAGCAATATGGACAAAAGTCCTATATAATGGTGCAGATTATTGTTAGATGGGATATTGCGGTATTGGAGGTTGACCTTCGCCTGGAATCGGTTGTAACCCGACAATGACCTGTTATAATACAAGAGAGCAAAACCTGGATGCAGCTCGAAAGTTTGTGAATGCAGTTGAATGGTCATACTTGGCTTAGGGGTTTGCTGGATGGCGGGAAAGGTGGAATGAGATGGATTCAGGGGATATTATGCTGAGGGTTATGGATCGGGAGCGGATGGTAAGAATCTCCGCAGCCAGAACCACGGCCCTGGTTGAGGAGGCTCGCGTACGACAGGGTACTTCCCCCACTGCGAGTGCAGCCCTGGGACGGGCATTAACCGCGGCGGTTATGATGGGTTTGGACTTAAAGGATGATGAGTCGATAACCCTGAGAATTAACGGCGGGGGCCCTCTGGAGACTGTGTTGGCAGTCGCGGAGAGCGATGGTACAGTAAGAGGATATGTTGGCAATCCCGGCGTTGATCTGCCGGAAATATATCGGGGAAAGCTGAATGTTGGCGGCGCGGTAGGTACTGAAGGGTTTCTTGAGGTCATAAGGGACATGAGGCTTAGGAGTCCGTTTATTGGCCGTGTGCCGCTGCAATCGGGAGAGATTGCAGAGGATCTGGCTTATTATTTTACCCTGTCCGAACAAATCCCTTCTCTGGTTTCACTGGGGGTTTTAATCGCGCCCGGAGGTAAGGTGGAGGGAGCCGGGGGCCTCTTTGTACAGGCCATGCCCGGTGCCGGTGATGAATTGCTGAGAGTTTTGGAAGAACGGGTGCTGGAAGCAGGGCCCATCAGCAGCCTGGTTAAGTGGGACCTGGTCAGGCTGGTGGAGACAATTATGGGGGATATCCCCTTTGATATCCTGGACAAGAGAGAGGTGTATTTCCGCTGCCGCTGCAGCCCGGACAAGGTGTCATCAATTGTAACGGCTCTCAGCGATGAAGATATTCAAGTAGCCCTGGCATCCCAGGGCTGTCTCGAAATCTACTGCAACTTCTGCGGTGAAGTATACACTTTTGGCGAGGATGAAACCCGGCAACTGCGGGAAGGGGCTGGTCAACGATAAAATGTTAGAGTGCTCTTTGCACCTTGTTGGAACGCAAGCACCTGGTGCAGACGTTTATCCGTTTCGGGACGCCGTTAACCACCACTTTGACGCTCTGGGTGTTCGGCTTCCACTGGCGATTGGTTCTTATATGCGAATGGCTGTACTTCTTGCCGAAGGTAACGCCTTTTCCGCAAACATCGCATTTGGCCATGCTTATCCCCCTTTCAATCATCACGATTAACATTCTACCAAACCCGGCAGGGAACAGCAACAAGCAGGAATAAAAAAATTGAGCGTTGAACTATACTGAATCAGACAGGAGGGGATAAGATGTTTGTCCTTGAATCCAATGAATTAGGAAAGGTAACGATATCAAAAGAAGCAGTGCAGACTATTGTCGGTATGGCAACTGTTGAGTGCTATGGACTGGTGGGCATGATACCGCGCAAGGTTTCCAACAGCCTGACCAGTATTCTCGGCGTGGAATCAATTCGCAAGGGGGTTGAGGTAAACGAGACTCCCGAAGGGGTTGAGGTCGATGTTTATGTGGTAGTGAGCTATGGAACCAAGATATCAGAGGTCGGTTACAACATTATGCAGAAGATCAAATATGTTATGGATAAGATAACAGGAATACCAGTAACCCGCGTTAACGTTAACGTTCAAGGGGTTAAGGTTGCCAAAGAATAGCCAGAGGAGGACTATGGGTGGGGTTACAGTATATTGATGGGATTGATATGGTCAGGATGATCCAGACCGGGGTTGTTCTGTTGGAGAAGAATAAAGCCAGAGTTGATGCCTTGAACGTATTCCCGGTGCCAGACGGCGACACCGGGACAAACATGTACTTAACCCTGTTGTCGGCAGCGCATGAAGCTGAGAAGCGATTGGACCAAAACATTGGCAAGGTAAGCAAAGGGATCGCAATGGGTTCATTGATGGGCGCCCGCGGCAACTCCGGTGTTATTCTGTCTCAGGTGTTCCGAGGTATGGCCAAAGAGCTGGAGCACAAGGAACGGATTGATGCCCGGGGATTGGCGGCGGCTCTTCAGGCGGGGTCGGATGCGGCGTATAAGGCGGTTATGAAGCCGGTGGAAGGTACGATTCTTACCATTGTCCGGGAAGTGGCCCGCTCGGCGGCAGCGGAATCAAAGAGAACAAACGATATTGTTGAGGTTATGCAGGCTGCTCTGGAGAGCGGTAACCGGATGCTGGAACGCACACCGCAAATGCTGCCGGTTTTGAAAGAAGCGGGAGTAATTGATTCAGGAGGACAGGGGTTTCTTTACCTATTTGAGGGAATGATGAAGGCCTTATCATCAGAAGAGTTGTCGGCCGTTCAGTTGCTATCAACTGAGCCGTTGCCGTCTGAGGTTGAAACAGAGCCGGAGAGCTTGGATTTCCAGTACTGTACCGAAACCCTTATCAGGGGTTTCCGACTGCACATTGACCGAATTAGAGAGGAATTGGAGCCTTTAGGCGACTCCGTGCTGGTGGTCGGAGAAGAGGATATGGTTAAGGTGCATATCCATTCCAACCACCCGGGTAAAGTGCTGGAGGTTTGTCTGTCCTGGGGTACCCTCCACGATATCAAGATTAACAACATGGAAGAGGAGACCCAGGCCAGATTGGAGAGCCTGGCTGAGATTAAGAATACGGGGTTGGTCGCAGTAGGCCAGGGCGATGGTTGGGTCCAGATTATGAAGAGCCTGGGGGTGGATCAGGTGGTGAGCGGTGGGCAGACCATGAATCCCAGCACTGAGGACCTGCTGCGGGCGGTATCCGACACCAGAGCCCAGGGGGTAATAATCCTGCCCAATAACAAGAACATAATCATGGCGGCCGAGCAGGCGATGAAGATGGCGGACAAACCGGTAAGGGTGGTGCCGACTACCAGCATAACCCAAGCAGTAGCCGCCCTGGTGGCCTATGAGAGCGAAGCGGACCTGGATCAGGTGGCTGAGGCTATGGCCGAGGAGATCGGCCGCGTAAAAACAGGTGAGGTTACTAATGCGGTTAAAGATTCGTCCATCAACGGTTTGTCTATTAAAGAAGGCGACTATATCGGCCTGATTGATGATAAAGTCGTGGCCAATGGCGACAGCGCGGACCATATGGTTCTGGTACTGTTAGAGAGCATGGCCTCCAGCGGCGACCTGATCAGCATCTTTTATGGAGCTGATGTAGATGAAGACAAGGCGATAAAGCTCAGGGAACAGGTAGAAGAGAAATACCCTGACTATGATATTGAACTCCATTACGGGGGACAGCCATTTTATCAGTACTTGGTCTCCGTGGAATAGTATCGCTCAGCCCGGTGGGCTTTGGGGGGGAGATACTCTTGAATACTCTGTTTGATCCCGTTCGTTATGTTAAAGGTGTCGGGCCACAGAGAGAAAGACACCTGCAGCGCCTGGGGATAAGCGATGTATATGACCTGTTATGGCATATACCTCGTTCATACATTGACCGGACGGAAACGGTCAAAATCAGAAACCTGCTGGTGGGAGAGGTAGTATCTATCACAGGAATTATTGAAACGGTGAGAACTTCGGTCAGTTCTCGCCGTATTGCTATTATTAAGGCGGTAATCAGAGATGACTCGGGGATGATACCGGTGGTCTGGTTTAATCAGGGTTTCCTGAAAAATGTTCTCAAACCCGGATTGCAGATCTTTGTGAGGGGCAAGGTAAATCTGAATTATGGCCAGATGGAACTGTCGGCATATGATTATGCCCTGATCGGTCAGGATAAAACCGATGCCGATCCCGGCATCGATCCGATCTATCCCTCAACCGAGGGTATCAGTCAGAAGGTATGGCGACAGATGGTTAGAAACGCTCTTGAAAGGTACGCCACGGTCTATCCCGATATTGCTCCCCCCGGAACGAAAGAAGAACTCGGGTTGTTGCCCGCCCGGCAGGCACTCTGGGGTATCCATTTTCCCGCCCGGTGGGAACAGCAGGAACTCTCCCGGCGCAGCCTGGCGTTTGAAGAGCTTTTCCTTCTGCAGTTGGCCATCAGACGTGAGCAGAAGTCGTTAAGGGATCCAAACGTGAAGGGCGTAAAAAACACTGAACAGGACGACCTGGTATCTCGGGTCGTTGGCGGGCTGAAATTCTCTCTTACCGGGGCCCAGAAACGAGTGACGGCCGAGATCTTCAGGGATATGGAGGAAGAGCGTCCCATGAACCGGTTGATTCAGGGGGATGTGGGCTCAGGGAAGACCATAGTTGCTGCTTTGGCGATGGCTAAAGCGGTAAGCAGCGGCTATCAGGCGGCATTGATGGCTCCTACGGAGATACTGGCCCTGCAGCATTATGAAACCCTAAAAAAAGTCTTTCCTCCCGATATCCGGGTGGCAATTCTGACCGGTTCTATTACGGCAAAAAGGCGGGAAGAGATACTAACAGGAACCGCTGAGGGACACTACCACATCCTGGTGGGAACCCATGCCCTGATTCAGGAGAGTGTTGTCTTCAAGAAACTCAGTCTGGCGGTAATTGATGAACAGCACCGATTTGGGGTCAGTCAGAGAGCCCTATTGGGACAAAAAGGGTTTCTACCGGATGTGCTGGTGATGAGTGCCACTCCGATTCCCCGCACCCTGGCCTTGACGGTATACGGTGATCTGGATATCTCTACTATTGACGAAGTGCCCCCCGGAAGATTGCCGGTTAAGACCGTGGCTCTGCGCGAATCAGGGCGGGATAAAGCATACCAATTCCTGTTGAAGCAGGTTAAGCGGGGACGTCAGGGCTATGTAGTCTGTCCCCTGATTGAAGAGTCGGAAAAACAGGATCTAACTGATGCAACCGCTCTTTACCAGCGTCTCCAAGCCGGCGTATTCCGCCATCATACGGTCGGTCTGCTGCACGGACGCATGAAGCCGGCTGAAAAGGACCGGGTGGTGGATGACTTTCGCCGTGGAGAAATTGAGGTGCTGGTCAGCACCACGGTTGTTGAAGTAGGGGTTGATATTCCCAATGCCACGGTGATGATCGTCGAATCGGCAGAAAGGTTTGGGCTTTCCCAGCTCCACCAGTTGCGGGGAAGGGTAGGCCGGGGAGCAGAACAGGCCTACTGCATCCTGCTGGGCAACCCGCGTACTGAGGTGGGGCTGAAACGGTTGAAGGTGATGGAGAGAACCAATGACGGTTTTGAGATTGCCAACGAGGACCTGCGTTTAAGGGGCCCCGGTGATATATGGGGGCTTAAGCAGCACGGTTTGCCGGAACTCAAACTCACTGATCTGTGGAAGGACAGCGATCTGCTGCATATCACGCGGGATATCGCGGCCCAATCGGTTTCACTGCTGGAGGAAAGCCGAACCATTCAGCAGCTCCTAAACAAGAAGTATCCCCGCACGGAAAACATTGCCGCCAACTGAGAGCAGAAGCAAAGTCCGGATCCTGTCCCCGGAAATGAACAGGTTCTGCATCATGGTGCGTGAAAACGAAATTCATCCCCACTGGTACAACTAGGAAGCATAGAGTTCCAACTGTTCCCGTGAAATACCGGGGAACAGTGCATAAGCAATTCCATAGGCAATGACGTTGGATATGTTTTCGACCAGATCGTCAATCTCCTTGGGGGTTACCGTAAGGCTGCCGCCGAAGTAAGAGAGAACCGGCTTAATAGCGTTCAGGCTGCTTTGCCGGTTGTACTGAATATTGTTGTTCTGACAAAACACCTGTATGGATTGACTGGCTATGACTGCGGCATTTACAACCATGGGGCAGCCGATAGCAATGACCGGCACTCCCAGGGACTGCTGGTTTATAGCCTGTTGGCTCGGGGTGCCTACCGCCGACCCCGGCTGGATCCCGGTATCAGAGATCTGGATGGTTGTACCTATGCGCTCGGTACTCTGAGCAGAAAGGGAGTCAATCACCAGTACCAAGGCCGGTTGGACTTTTTCCACCACCCCTTTGATTATCTCAAAGGTCTCAATACCGGTGGTGCCCAGGACTCCGGGAGCCATGGCGCAGACCGGGCGCATACCTTCCACCAGCGCCTGGGGGGCATACCTTGAATAATGCCGGGTTACCGGACTGGATTCTACCGTCTTGGGACCAAGCGCATCTGGAGTGGCCCTCCAGTTACCCAGGCCAATGATTAAAACCGTGGCATTCTTGTCGATTCTATCCACCACGCCTTTGAGTTTTGCGGCAATGGACCTTGAGACCTCTTCATGGACTTCAGGGTGTCTGATGCGCAGGTCTTTGGCTTCAATGGTGATGTAAGTGCCCACCGGCTTACCCATTCTTTGTGCGGCGGCCTGGTCTTTAATCCTGATGGTGGTTATTTTGCCGTGGGTTAGTTCCTCTATCTCCTCAACAACTCCGGGGATTTCCTGATCAGTATCTCCTCTGACAATGTCCCGGGCTTCCATAGCCAGATCAACCTGTAGAGAAAATTCGCGCAGTATTTCATTCATGCTTCCCGACCTCCCAAGTAAATAAAAAACAACTGGGGCGAAAGAACGCTTTTGACTCCAATCTGGATTTTACGGTAAGTAAACCGTGACCGGCCTCTACTGTCTGCCCTATATAGTCTTGGATCAAATTCCGGTTTATTATCCGGGAAAGCTTCTCTTAATTGGATGGTTATTAATACCATTCGGTGTTTTTCCAAATAAACGGCGGCTGATTGGTATTTCAGCCGCCTTAAGTTTGGGGAGAGGAGAATTTTGTAAAGTTGTTGGGGAGGGTTTGTTTTTTTCCGGGTGCTTATCCCCGGTTGAAGATATCATTCCCGGTGAGTCCAAGAATAATACATTATTTTTGCGATTTTTTTCTCATGCTTTTTTGTTATGCTATAATCTTGGAAAAAGGAATAACTGGAGGAACGGTTCTTTGAGGGTGATTGCCGGCATAACCAAGGGCAGAAAGCTTAAAGTCCCAAAAAGGTCCGATATCCGGCCGATAACTGGCAACATTAAAGAGGCGTTGTTCAATACCATTGGGCCTTACCTGGAGGGCAAGACCTTTCTGGACCTTTTCGCAGGAAGCGGAGCAGTCGGGATAGAAGCATTAAGTCGACTGGCAGAAAAAGCGGTATTTGTTGAACTCAATCCCCGGGCAGTGACCGTTCTGCAGGAAAACCTTGAAACCTGTCAACTGAGTTCAAAAGCACGGATCATTAGAGGGGACGTTTTTCGCGTCGTTAACCAGTTAGCGCGGGAAAAGGCTTCCTTTGACATCATTTATGTTGATCCTCCATTCCGCAAGGTGGCGTATTTTCCCAAAATTATGGCCTGTCTGGAGGTGCTGTTGAACCAACAGGGAGTCGTCATAATAAGAAGTCCAAAATCGCTGGAAATGGCTGAGGAGGTGAACGGTCTAACCAGGTTCAGGATGAATGTCTACGGGGATTCCGTACTGAGTTACTATCACCGGGCCAAGTGAATTATGACAGACTACGGGGGGATTTTTAATGGAGATAATCGTGCTCCTGGATGATTTGGAAGATGAAATCAAGAACGCCAAAAGGATGCCATTAACCTCGAAATCCTTAATAGATGTTGATTACTTTCTGGAAAAGCTGGATCGCATCCGGGCGGTGCTGCCGGAAGAGATAAAAACCGCGATAAAGATAATCGATGAAAGGGACAGGATATTTGAAGATGCCCGCCGAGAATCCAAGTATATCCTGGATGATACCAGATTCCAGGCGGCCAAACTGATTTCCGATGACGAGATTACCAAGAGTGCCAGCCAGGTAGCGGAGGAGATGATCAGCAAGTCCAAGGCTTTATCCCAGGAAATAAGAGAGGGTGCCAATCAATATGCGGTAGAGCTTTTAACCTACCTGGAAAAAGTGCTTAATGAAAGCCTTAAGTCAGTTGAACAGGGGTTACAGGAACTTAACGAATGGACCCCGAAAACCTGATGCTGCTTAGCCAGGAGATTAAACAGATCATCAGCAGGACTGCTGTGCTCCACATAATCCCCTGACAGCTTGCCCGCAGAAAGTCGACGGCCACAGGCATTGATGAAAACAAAGGAGAGGTAGGAGCAGCCAGCAGGGGTAGGTTGGCCGGCCACAGTGTAAAGCCGATCAGTGTTAAGCCCAGTGATAGCAGGATTTGTAGCAGGCGGGTCTTCATGTAGAACCAATAGCGAACCGGAGTGCCGGCTACCAGGCTCATCACCTGTGCCTGTACCGACAGGCCGCTCCATGCCAGTACCCCTGAGACCGCCAGCAGTTTTTCCAGTTCAGGAGCAGTCGAGGCCGCTATAGCCTGTGCTCCAATCGTCATCTCGAAGCACCCCAATCCCAATCCTATGGCAGTTGCATAGGATGCCCCCAGAAATCGAAATACACCAGCCAGCTCGAATATTACTCCCCACCGGGATAAAGCCGCACTCAGCACGGAAAAAATAATTATAAAGCCTCCCACCATGGCGGTATTGAGGAGGGCCTTTTTTATTGATTCTCCCAGCATATGCCCGGGGCCTTTGCTCTGGCGGTTTGCTCGCAACAACTCGGCCAGGCCCAGTGAAAGGAGGTTCCCGCGGACACGGTATCCACCAGGTGATTGAGGAGCTTTACGGCCAATAAGAAAGCCCACCAGGAGGTTGGAGAGGTAATGGGCGGCTGCCAGGAGATAACCGACTACAGGGTTATGTAACAGACCGGTTCCTACCACCCCGATAATAAAAAGCGGGCTGGCGTTATTGGTGAAACTGGCCAGCCTCTCGGCCTCATGATTGGATAATGATCCCTGTTCATAAAGCTGACGGGTAAGCACCGCGCCCACCGGAAAACCTGAAGTAAACCCCATGGCCACTACAAACCCGGCCGCACCGGGCAGGCGGAAAACAGGACGCATAACAGGTTCCAGGATTACTCCCATAAAATGAACTACCCCCAAAGCCACCATAAGGTCGCAGACGACAAAAAAGGGAAAAAGAGCAGGAAGTACCGCATTAAACCAGAGCTTAAGTCCGGTGGTGGAAGCCTCCAGGGTGGCGGCTGGTTCGACAATCATAAAAATGGCCAAGGCCACAGCCAGAAAAGCTCCCAGCATTGCGGGCCAGGGTTTCATCATCTGCCTCCTTTTTCGGGTTCGTCCATCTCCAGACCAAACAGCGTCCGCATTAAATTATAGTGAGGGCGGCCAATATCTAGAAGTTAAAACTAAATCGATGTACCATATAAAAGTAAGCAGGTAAATTAATAGCAGTAACGCTGTAGCCGAAAATGGCAGGGAAAACAGGCCGTGTAAAAACCCGTAAGAAACTCGGTTGTAGAGCGAGGTGGCATGATGAACAACAGTAAACCCGGGATAGGGTTGGTGCTGGGAGCCGGCAGTGCTCGCGGTCTGGCGCATATTGGGGTCCTTCAGGTTCTGATTGAAAACCGGATCCCGTTTGACTTCCTGGTGGGAAGCAGTATGGGAGCTGTGATTGCCGCTATTTATGCCTGTGGAGGCGATATCTACATGACCGGAAAGCTGGCATCGGCGTTAAACACCTCCATATTATGGGATGTAGGCATACCGAGAATGGGTTTTGTAAGCGGCAAAAAGATCGAGCACTTTTTACGGCTCCTTACCAAAGGTAAGTCATTTGAGGATCTGGCCGTGCCTCTGGCAGTGGTGGCTACTGACATTGAAAACGGGGAAAAGGTCGTGATCCGGGAGGGTCCGGTGCATACTGCGGTGAGGGCCAGCATATCAATCCCCGGGGTGTTTGCTCCAGTCCGCTATAGGAATCGCCTGCTGGTGGACGGGGCGGTGGCTGAACGGCTGCCGGTGGGAGTGGCTCGCGACCTGGGAGCCGATATAGTTATCGGAGTGGACGTAACCTTTGCCGAGGATCGCCAAACCCATATACGCAACACCCTGGATGTTATCCTGCAGGCGATAGAAATCCTGGAACGCCAAATATTTACGCAGATCACACGCCATCAGGCCACAGTCCTGCTTCAGCCAAGGCTGGGAAATATCAAATCAAATGAGTTCAACCGGGCCGAAGAGTGTATCGGGAGGGGGAGAGAATGCGCGGAAGCGAAATTGGATGAGATCAGATCGGTTCTTGAATCCGCCGGAAGGATCAGAGCCGACAGCCGGTCGCAAACGGGTGTTATTGTTGCGGATTCATAGAGAGCCGTCTCTATACTGAACCGGCGAACGCAGAAAGTCCAGGCCGCCTCGTCCGGGATAAGGCTGGATTAAAGCATGAAGATCGGTGGCCAGGAAATCATAAGCCATCATCTGTGATATCAGTGGAGTTTTGTAATGTCGGAGGTTACCAGTTTTTGTGACAACCGGCACTGCTGAAATCGCCTTCATATCGTGCAGGATTTTTTGTCCTTGTGGAGAAAAACCTAAAAGACGAAGGTATTGCGGTCCGTTGGTATCGAAAATTGCGGCCACGTCTTTGGTAAAATTCAGCAGGATGTAGAGCAGAATGCGGCTGATCCGCGTATAACTGTAACGACGGGTCTTAATAGATGTGATCAGTTCATCACGGGAGTTACATACCGGTGCCAACTTATGGATTCGGTTTTCCAGTCCTTCGCTGACATCATAGATTTGACGTAAATCATCTGTGCTCATGCGGCTTAGTGAATAGCGGATAAGATGAAACATGGAATGTGAGGATACAGGACCGGAGCCGGTAGTGAATTCCCGGGCCAGGATTTCTCTTGTAATTGCGGGAAGTCCCTTGATCTCAGCCAGAGGACGCATATTTTCGATTTCGTTGCGAATAGCTGTGGCACTGGCGAATTCAGCATCGCCCAGCTGGTGGTATCCCTGCCCCAACCGGGGGATGGTTATCGGTATCAGGGTGGATTCTTCCGCCAGCAAGGCGCGCAAGTATTCCACGGCCAGGATGTTATTGGGGAGGCTCAGTATCCCGTGCCGGCAGCAGCATGGAATAGCTCCGCCGGCATGGATATATTCATCAAGTGCATTGGAGCGGGCTTGGGGATAGGAATTACCTTTCCGAAGCTGTGTTTTTAACAGATGGACAAACTCCGGGGGCTCCTGGTGGAGGATTCTTGCTACCTCCTGCAGAGGTTTTATCTCTCCCAACTCGCTCCCAAAACTCAGGTGAGTGGTTATACCGGTTCTTTGGAGCAGGGAGACCCCTCCACGGGCGAAATGGTAAGCACTGCGGGCCGCGAATACAAACGGTAACTCAAAAACCAGATCCGCTCCTGCCTTAAGCGCCATCTCAGCCCGGGCCCATTTGTTGACCAGCGCGGGTTCACCTCGCTGGGTAAAACTGCCGCTGATAACGCAGATAACACCGCGGGCGCCGGTTAAACGGCGCGAGGTCTTAATATGATGAAGATGGCCGTTATGCAATGGATTATACTCGGCTATAATCCCGACTATCGGCATAGTTTTCCCCCTGGGGGCAGGATAAATTAATTCTAGCACAATAGTACCAGTATTTGTTTTCCTTCACCAAAGCTTGTGATAATATTAGCAATGGATGAAAGGGGCTGTAGGCCAGCGGTGCCTGGCAGATAATAAAGAATAAAGGAGGCAATTGATTAGGATGACCCTGCTCGAACAGATTAGACAAAAGGCCCAGGAAAGATTTAAAACTATTGTTCTGCCGGAAGGAACGGAAGAGCGAACATTGAAGGCGGTGGAAACCTTAGTCAAGGAGAAAATCGCCAATCCTATTCTGATAGGGGATGAAGGTGCTGTTAAGGCCAAAGCCCAGCAGGTGGGTGCAGACATCAGTGGAGTGGAGATCGTTAACCCGGCTAAAGCTCCGTACTACGATGAGTTTGTTGAGAAGTTCTATGAGATGAGAAAAGCCAAGGGCGTGACTCCGGAAAAGGCGCAACAGCTCATGCTCGATCCCCTGTACTTCGGATCCATGATGGTAAAGGCCGGCAAAGCGGATGGTGAAGTGGCCGGAGCCATCAATACTACTGGTGATGTACTTAGACCCGCCCTGCAGATCATTAGAACCGCGCCCGGAATATCGGCTGTTTCTGGAGCGTTCATAATGATTGTTCCCAACTGCGACCTGGGTTACAACGGCATAATGGTCTTTACGGACTGCGCGGTTACCCCCAATCCGACCGCGGAACAACTGGCGGAGTTTGCATATGCTTCAGCCGGAACCGCGCGCAGCCTGTGTGGAATTCAGGAACCGGTGGTAGGGATGTTGTCCTTCTCCACCAAGGGCAGTGCCAGTCATGAGCTGGTTGACAAAGTTGTCAAGGCTTCTGAAATAGCCAAGTCCAGATGGCCTGAACTGCTGGTAGACGGAGAGTTTCAGGCCGATGCAGCTCTGGTTCCCAGAGTAGGACAATCCAAAGCCCCGGGCAGTCCCGTGGCCGGGAAGTGCAATGTCCTGGTATTCCCGGATCTTCAGTCTGGAAACATAGGGTACAAGTTGGTGCAGAGGCTGGCCGGAGCCGAAGCTATCGGTCCGATCCTTCAAGGTATGGATAAGCCGGTTAATGACCTTTCGCGCGGCTGCAGCGTAGAGGATGTCATTAATGTGGTGGCCATGACGGCGGTTAGAGCGTAGTCTACTCCCCTCCTGGTCGTCGTTACAGGAAATAATGAGGTCGGGAACTGTCAAAACAAAACGTTTTGGAGCGTTATACGATATTGAGGAGGTTATTGGAAGGATGAAAGTATTAGTAGTAAACTGTGGTAGTTCTTCAATCAAGTATCAAGTATTTGATATGACCGATGAAAGCGTCCTGGCTAAAGGTCTGGTGGACCGGGTCGGTATACCGGGAACGGTGTTGAAACATGAACCGACCGGCAAGGATGAGGTGGTTATTAAGAAGGACCTTCCGGATCATACCGAAGGGATGAAGCTGGTATTGGAGGTACTGGTGAATCCGGAATACGGTGTAATCCAGAACATGGAAGAAATTGGTGCAGTCGGCCACCGGGTCGTGCATGGTGGAGAACAGTTTGCTGACTCTACAGTAATAGATGATAAAGTAAAACAAGTGATTCGGGAATGCTTCGACATTGCTCCCCTGCACAATCCTCCGAACCTGATGGGGATCGAGGCCTGCCAGGAACTGATGCCGAATGTTCCGCATGTGGCTGTATTTGACACTGCGTTCCACCAGTCCATGGCACCGGAAAACTTCATGTACGCTCTGCCTTATGATGTTTATGAGAAGTATAAAGTAAGAAGATACGGATTCCATGGTACGTCTCACTTCTATGTATCCCACCGGGCGGCTGAAATGCTGGGCAAGCCCTTCGAAGAGTGTAAGATCATTACTCTACACCTGGGCAACGGAGCAAGTATGGCAGCTATTAAGAATGGCCGGGTAATTGATACATCTATGGGATTTACCCCGCTGGAAGGTTTGGTAATGGGGACCCGTTGTGGTGATATTGACCCGGCAATCGTGTTCTACCTTATGGAGAAATTAAACATGAACGCCGATGAGGCCAACAGTTACTTCAACAAGAAGTCCGGTATGCTGGGACTTTCCGGGGTATCAAATGACCTGCGTGATGTTATCGACGCTGCTGCTTCCGGCAATAAGCGTGCTCAACTGGCTTTGGACGTTTACCATACCCGGGTAAAGGGCTACATCGGCAATTATGTCGCCCAGTTGAACGGATGTGACTGTCTGGTGTTTACCGCCGGAGTTGGTGAAAACGGCATTGACACCCGGGAAGCGATCTGTAGAGACCTCGATTATCTTGGAATTAAACTGGATCCGGTCAAGAACAAGGTTAGGGGCAAAGATGTGGATGTGGCCACCGATGATTCCAAGGTGCGGATATTCGTTATCCCCACCAATGAAGAGTTGGTCATTGCCCGGGATACCAAACGCATGTCCGGGAAATAGTAAAAAAAGGCGGGCTTTNNCTTTGCCCGCCTTTTTTTTGGGGATGAAGGCTCAGCACGGACGCCGGTTAACAGGGTAAGAGTAAAAGGGATAGGCGGTCGGAAGCCAAAGAGGCCGGCAGGGACCGGGTTGAATAGCAGCAGAGCCATTTGGTATCTTAACCGGGCTTTCTTGACAATAATAAGAATGCCAGACTATAATGAATCTGGCATTTTTACCGGGGTGTTACGAATGAATATCGATTTATCCTGGCTTAGACATCATCCCAAAGACCTTGAGGTTTTTAACCTTGAGAAGCAATATGGAGATTTGGAGATTGCAAAGGATGTTCACCTCCTGGACCGGGTGGCCGTTGAACTGGAAGTGACCAACACCGGCAGACTAATGGTAGGGAAAGGTGAAATTCGGGCGACTCTGGAATTGCAGTGTGATCGCTGTCTTAAACCATTCCGGCGCCGGGTAAAGCTGCCATTTAATGTGGAATTCTGTCCCGAAGAGAACCGCAGCTTTTTTAAGGACGAGGAGACCTTTGTTTATTTTACGGAACCTCAGGTGGATATTGAACCTGTGGTTCTCGAGAGTATCGTACTTAGCTTGCCATTGAGGGCCCTCTGTTCTCCGGATTGTAAAGGTCTGTGTTACATGTGCGGCCAGGAACTGAATCTAGCGGAATGCAATTGTCAGGAGAAGGAAATTGATCCTAGATGGGAAGCACTAAAGAAAATACTTAATGGGGAAGGAGGGTGAAAAATGGGAGTACCTCAGAGGAGGCAATCTAAATCCCGTAAAAACAAGCGCCGTTCTATCTGGGCCAAACTTGAAAGCCCTGGTTTGGTTGAATGTCCGCAGTGCCATGACTTGAAACTGCCCCATCGAGTATGTCAAAAATGCGGATACTATAAAGGAAGAGAAATTACCAATTAGTTGACGTAAGAAAAGTAAGGTAAGAGTCGTTTCGGGCTGTTAGCTTACTTTTTGTTTAAGGGGGGTCGGGATGAGGATTGCAGTTGATGCTATGGGCGGCGACCATGCCCCACATGAGATTGTAAAAGGATGCGTCAGAGCTGCCGGTTTACTGAGCGACATCGAACTGATAATGGTGGGCGACCAGGAGGTGCTGGAGGACGAACTGCAGAGGTGCAGTTGGTCGGGAGAAGGTATTCGCATCCATCATGCCGGCCAGGTGATCGAAATGAATGAGCACCCGGCCTTGGCATTGAGAAAGAAAAAGGATTCATCCATAATGGTCTCTACCATGTTGGTCAAGACCGGACAGGCTGAGGCCGTGGTTTCATGCGGTAATACCGGTGCTCAAATGGCAGCAGCGCTGTTTGCCTGGGGATGCTTTGACGGTATTGACCGTCCGGCTATCGGCACGCTTATTCCCCGGTATAACGGCCATACGGTTATGCTGGATGTGGGGGCCAATGTGGATGTTAAGGCGGAGCAGCTGGTGCAGTTTGCCCTGATGGGCCAGGCTTATGCCCAGGCGGCGCTGGGGGTTGAAAATCCCCGGGTAGGTCTGCTCAGCAACGGGGAGGAAGAGACCAAGGGGAATCAGGTCACACTCTCCGCTTATGCCCGGCTTAAGGACCTGACCGGGTTGAACTTTGCCGGCAATGTGGAAGGAAGGGACCTTTTTTCGGGGCGCGCCGATGTAGTGGTATGTGATGGCTTTTTCGGGAATACAATAATTAAGGTTATGGAAGGCTTAATGGGCGAGATACATAAACGCCTGCAGGATGCTGGAATTGACTCCCGGCAGCTGCTGCAGGACTTTGATCATACCCGGATTGGCGGAGCACCGCTTTTGGGGGTAAAAGGAGTCAGTGTGGTTTGTCATGGGAGTTCGCAGGCCGAGGCGGTTTACAACGGAATCGCCCAGGCAGTAAGATGTGTAAACCACGACATGGTGGCCAGCCTCAACCATAGCCTAGCGGTGGTAAGATAACTGTAAAGCGTTCAATTCAAGACTCGATGGCTTAAAGGAGGTGACCTTGAGTGGAAGAGTTTTTTGAACAAGCCCGCAAGATCCTGGCCGAACAATTGGGTATGGATCCCGAACTGATTACCTGGGACACTACTTTTGAGGAAGTCGATGCGGATTCTATCGACATTGTGGAAATGCTGATGGCTTTGGAGGATATATATGATGTAGAGTTTCCGGAGGATAATCTGGAGGATTACAAAACCATGGGTTCACTAATTAAGGCCCTCTACCAGGTGATCGGTGGAAGGTAAGGGGTGAAACATGTTTGATAGGGCAACAGCTTTTGCGCAAACAAACCAAATAACCGTTAACGACCTGAACCTTCTGGTTACTGCGTTAACGCATCCCTCCTATGCCCAGGAACAGGGAATGATGGAGAACAATCAACGCCTGGAATTCCTGGGCGATGCAGTTCTTAATCTGGTGGTGGCGAATCACCTTTACATAGCTTATCCCAACCGACCGGAAGGTGTTCTGACCAAAATACGGGCCAAGGTTGTTTGTGAGCGATACCTGGCCAAGTTTGCCCGGGCGTTAAATTTAGGAGATTATCTGATCCTGGGACGGGGAGAAGAGAATTCCGGAGGGCGAAACCGCAATTCCATACTGGCCGACGCCCTGGAAGCGGTGATCGGTGCGCTGTTTCTTGATCAGGGACTGCAATACACGGAATCATTTGTCTTAAAAAATATGCAGAAGGATATTGATGCGGTGGCCGATGGGGACTTTTATGATTTCAAATCCCGTCTGCAGGAACTGGTTCAGAGTATCAGCCGCGAAAACGTAACCTACCATATTTTGGAGGAGAGCGGACCGCCCCATGACCGAACTTTTGTGGCCGGGGTTTCCTTTCAATCCCGCTTATTGGCGACGGGAACGGGGAAGACCAAAAAAGAGGCGGAACAAAGGGCTGCGGAACAGGCGTTAAAGGAATTTAACAAGTGAAAGATCACGTGATTATAAGTTTTTTCATACCCCACCTGGGTTGTAACTCCCAATGTGTTTTCTGTAACCAGAAGACTATTACCGGGTATCAGTCAAGTCCTGACTACCAGATGGTCAGTCGGGTGATTGCAGACCGTCTGCGGAGCCTGCCACCTGGTGTGCAGTGTGAAGTGGCCTTCTACGGTGGGAGTTTTACGGCGCTTCCCTGGAGTCGGCAGCAATCGTATTTACAGGCGGTCCAGCCGTTTATTCAAAGGGGCGATGTAAAGAGTATCAGGGTGTCCACCAGACCGGATGCTATTGATGAGCCGGAGATGGACAGTTTGATAGGTTACGGAGTGCGAACCATTGAACTGGGCGTACAGTCCCTGGACTGTGAGGTGCTCAAAGCCTCAGGACGCAAATATGATGCTTCCCTGGTGCAAGACGTGTCCCTGCTGATTAAAGAAAAGGGATTTAGTCTTGGACATCAATTAATGATTGGCCTGCCCGCTTCAAACCTGGCAAGAGAACTGGAAACAGCCGAGCGGGTGATTCGCATTGGCCCTGACGTGGTCAGAATCTACCCTACACTGGTCCTGAAGGGAACACCGTTGGCCGAACTTTACCGGGAGGGCCGTTATCACCCCTTAAGTCTTCGGGAAGCTGTAGAGACGGCTCTTTTGCTGTTGACCCAATTTGAAAAAGCTGGTATAAAGGTAATTAGAATGGGCTTACAGCCTACTCCTGAGCTTCAAAAAACAGGGGAATTATTAGCCGGACCGTTTCATCCCAGTTTTGGAGAACTGGTTCAGGCCGAACTGTTCAAATGGCAGGCAATTCTCCTAATCGAACGCTTTCGGGAAAGAGAGGTGACCAACCGGCTTAAAGTATACGTTGAACAACGAGACCTTTCCAAGATGATTGGCCACAACCGCAGCAACATTCATTTTCTCAAAGCCAGATTCCAGCTGGAGAAACTTGATGTTATTGGTACAAAAGGGTCTGAACAGGCTTGGGTAGGAGTCGGACTATGGCATCGGGAGGTTCCCCAAATGGTATTATCGCGGCAAAGCTTTCTGTGTCCTGAATAACGGTTAATTCCAAATAGGGAATACAGCATTAAGGGGGAATAACAGTGGAAGTATTGAAGGTATCTGCTGCTTCAAGCCCGAAATCAGTAGCCGGTGCATTGACTGCTGTTTTAAGGGAAAATGGGAGCGCTGAAGTTCAAGCAGTCGGAGCGGGTGCGGTAAATCAGGCGGTTAAAGCCATTGCAATAACCAGAGGATTTGTAGCCCCCAATGGAATTGATTTAGTGATGATTCCAGCATTTGTGGAAATCGATATTGACGGTGAGACCAGAACTGCAATCAAGTTTGTGATTGAGCCTAGATAAATACTTAAACGATATAAGGATGGCTGCTATAATTAGCAGTTTTTCTTTTGCCTTTTTGGCCTGTCGGCACCGCAAAGCGGTACGCATCGGGGGCCGTTTCCAGTATAATAGTTTCCATCAGGTTGGCACTGGGAAGCCGCTTCATGGCGGTTATACCAAAACATACGTTTACGGTGGTGTTTATGCATCTTAAAAGCCTGGAACTAAGAGGCTTTAAGTCTTTTGCTAAAGGTATTGAAATTGAGTTTCGCCCGGGTATCAATGTTATTGTGGGCCCCAATGGCTGTGGGAAAAGCAACATTGCGGATGCCATTCGTTGGGTGCTGGGCGAGGCCAACATCCGGAATCTGCGGGGTCAAAGGGGAGAAGACGTTATCTTCACCGGAACGGATAGGAAAAAACCGCTGGGAATGGCTGTGGTCTCCATGACCCTGGATAATCAGGACAGTATGATTAACAGTGAGTACTCCGACATAAACATCACCAGGCGCATTTATCGGACGGGTGAAAGCCAGTTTTTGATCAACGCTGTTGAAGTGCGTTTGAAGGATATACACAGCCTGCTGTCCGGTACCGGTCTGGGAAAGAGAGGTTATGCGATAATCGGGCAGGGCGAATTGGAGCAGGTCCTTGATGCCAAGCCTTTTGAACGTCGTCTTATCATTGAAGAAGCAGCCGGGCTCTCCGGTTACCGGCTGAAAAAGGATGAGGCTGAAACCAAGTTGCATGCATCATCCCAGGACATAATCAGATTGGAAGATATTCTTGGTGAGGTTAAACAACGGGTCGGCGAATTGGAGGAAAAGGCGGAAAAAGCCAGAAAGTACCTGCAACTGGATTCAGAACGGGGATATTTGGAGAGAAAAATACTGGCTTATGAGTTATTTGTACTGGATCGGGAACATAAATCGCGGGAACGGGATTTGAAGGATCTTACAGAACGGCTTTTGGAATCCCGGCAAATCCTGGGGAATATGGAGAAGGAGATTAAGGAGAATCAGGAACTGTTAAGGAATATCCGCGAGAATAATTCAGAGGCCCGGGAGAAAAAATTCCATTTGGTTACCGGGATAAACCAGCGGGAGAATGAGGTCCGGTTATCACAGGAGAGAATTGATCTCTCCCGCGAGCGGCTGGCGCAGCTGAATACAGACATAACCAAGTACGCGGACACCATGAACAAGCTGAAACAGGACCTAAATACCCACCAACAGGAACTGGCCTTGAAAGAAGCGGAACTGGAGGCCAAGCGGCGGGAGGCCGAAGCAGTACATAAAGAAATGGTAAGGGTGGAAGAAGAATTTCTGAGGGCAAGCGCTCAGGTGGAGAGCGATAGGACCCGTTTAATAGATTGCTTGAGTTTGGAATCGACATATAAGAATGAGATCAGGGAAAAAGAGGAGCGTCTGAGAAAAAACCGGGAGAAGCTCGAGTTAGGTCGTGCCGAAAACCAGTACCGTCAGCAGAAGATTACGAACTGGCATAAGGATTTGGCCGAACTGGAGCGGGAAATCGGGGAAGGATTGTCTATCCTTGAGGGATTACAACAAGAAAAAGAAGGACTGGAGAGAAAACAACAGCAGATAACTGCTGAAACCACTCGCTTGGAGAGTCAGCTCACATCAATGCAGGCGGAGTATAGAGGGCTGCAAAACCAGTTGTTGACCCTGGAAGACAGCATAAAATCTCATGTAGGCATGTCGGAAGGAGTACGCCGGCTCCTGGGAGCCCTGCAGCAGGAACGCCGGCTGATCCCGGGATTTGTGGGGGTTATGAGTGATCTGATTGAAGTACCGCCCGGGCTGGAGGTAGCGGTGGAAGCGGCCGCCGGGCGCAGCCTGGAGAATATGGTGGTCAAGGATTATGAAGATGCGAAAGCGGCCATCAGCCTGTTGAAATCGAGGTCCTGGGGGCGGGTAACGTTTTTGCCGCTTAACATGCTTCGTCAGAAGCCGCTTAACAGTAGAGAACTGGGAACCATTGAGGGCGTGCCCGGGGTATTGGGGCTGGCTACCCAACTGGTTAAGTATTCACCACGCTACCGTCGGGCAGTAGAGCATGTCCTGGGCAGGGTATTGATTGTGGAGAACCTGGATATCGGGTTGCAGGTATTTAGAAAGCAATCCCATCTCCTCATAGTTACCGTTGAAGGCGAGATAATAAATCCGAGCGGTGCTATGACCGGGGGAAAATACCGAGAAAGGACCTCACCCCTGCGTATCAGAGCTTCTTATCGTGAGAAACAAAAGGAGATGGAGACGGTAAACACCCAATTGAAGCAGGTCAGCTCGACTCTGGAGGGGAAGAGGTCTCAGCTCAAGGAACTGGATGCTGATTCAGCCAATATCCAGAACAAGATAAATGAAACCCTGTTTCAACTGGATATAAAAAGGAAGGAACGGGAACGATTACGTTCGGAGATTGACAGGGAAAGGCGTGAGATATCGCAGTTTTTTGAGGTGGAAAGGACAGCCCAACGCGAAATATCCACGCTGGAAAATGAGTTATCCCAGCTTACTGTACAGGGTACCGATATTCGCTCCCAGATTGACGTTCTGGAAAAGGAAATCGAAGGCCGCAAGCTTGAATCAGACCGGCTGTCCCGGCAGTTGGAGCTTCTCCGTGAACGCCACGCCAATTACATCGATCTTGTTGACATTTCCCAGCAGGAGTTGGACAGCCGACGCCAGGGAATACAACAACTCGCGGCGGTTAAAGAGTCATACGAGGCGAGCCTGGAGGATTATGATCAGCAGGTATCCAGGTTTACCCGGGTCATGGAAACGGAGAGTGAGCGGATAAAGATCCTGGAAGTCGAGCGAGAACAGCTGCAACTGGAATTGAAGGAAATCGAGGGTCGGCTGCAGGACTTGGAGCAGCAGGCTATCGCCATCCAGGAGCAGGCAGTCGGCCTGCATGAGGCCGCGGAGGACTGCCGTAAAGAGGTTGCTGCCATGGAAGATAAGATCAAACAACTGGAAATAAGAAAGGCCCGCATCGAAACGGAGGAGACCAACGTCCTCCAGCTATGGAAGGAAAAGTTTGCCGATGAAACCATTGACGATCCCGGGGAGGGAATGAACAGCCGCCGGCAGCGGGTGATGCGAGAAAGATTGGAGGTTGTCAAACAGGCTATTGAGGATTTGGGTCCGGTGGATGTCACCGCTATCGATGAGCTGAACGATGTCAGCCAAAGATTTGTCTTTCTCAAAAGCCAGCTTGAAGACCTGCAGCAGGCCCGGCAGGCCCTGACCAGAATAATTGAAGAGACCGAGGCCGTTATGAACAGCCGATTTAATGATTTTCTGGCAGTTGCCAATGCCAGTTTTAGAAAAACCTTCAACGCCATCTTTCAGGGCGGAGAGGCTGAGCTCGTACGGGAGGAGCACGAAGACATCTGGCAGTCAGGAGTGGAAATAATGGTCAAGATGCCCGGGAAAAGACGTCAGTCTCTTAATCTGCTGTCCGGTGGAGAGCGGGCTTTGACCTGCATTGCCTTTATTTTTTCGCTACTGGTCTTAAAACCTACCCCCTTCTGTCTGTTTGATGAGGTTGACTCTTCCCTGGATGACGCCAATCTGACGAGGTTTACGGAATTTATAAAACGTTTGGCTGAGAGGATCCAGTTTATTGTAATCACCCACCGTCAGGGTACCATAGAAGTTGCGGATAATATATTCGGGGTTACCATGCCCGAGCAAGGCTTGTCGGAGGTTTATTCACTAAGCCCGGAAGAGGCAGAGATACTGGCGGGTTGAAGGTATACTTAAGGGAGCGGTTCCAGTAATTGAGACCGGTACCGGTAAGCTGTAGTTGTAAAAGCTTTGCTATCTTGTCGCCAGACTGACAACCAGATAAAATTCAGGTACTGTCAGTTGATTAACGGGAAGGGAGAGATCGGGATTTTTAATCGTATACGACAGGGTTTTTCCAGGACGCGGCAGAACATCGTCAACAAGGTAGAGACCCTTGTTAAGCGCAGCCGTACCTTGGATGAAGAATTCTTCGAAGAATTAGAGGAGATCCTGATTGGATCCGATATTGGAGTAATGACAACCCAGGAACTCATCAGGAATCTGCGGCACCAGGTAAAGGAGAACCGGATGTCGATGCCGGATGAGGTCAGGGATGTCTTAAAGAACCATATCTCAAGTATTATGGCTGAGATCAGCGAGCCGCTGCGGTTTGCTGATCAGGGGACCACCGTGTTCCTGGTGGTCGGAGTAAACGGGGTAGGGAAAACCACAACCATTGCCAAATTGGCTTACCGCTTCAAGTCTCAGGGCCAAGAGGTGCTGTTGGCCGCTGCAGATACATTCCGAGCCGCCGCCATTGAGCAACTACAGGTCTGGGCGGACCGGGTGGGGGTGGAGCTGATCAAGCACCATCCCGGAGCCGATCCGGCGGCGGTGGTGTTTGATGCACTCAAAGCCGCCCATGCTAGAAAAATCGATGTTTTGATAATTGACACTGCCGGTCGGCTGCACACCAAGACCAATCTAATGAAGGAGATTGCCAAGGTCAAGCGCGTCATTGAACGTGAGATTCCAAACGGACCCCATGAGGTTCTGCTGGTTCTGGATGCTACCACGGGACAGAATGCCGTCAGCCAGGCGCGTAATTTTAAGGATAACACCGGGATATCGGGCATCGTTCTGACCAAGCTTGACGGAACCGCTAAAGGCGGGATAGTGGTAGCTTTAGCCCGGGAGCTTAAGGTTCCGGTTAAACTGTTGGGTGTAGGTGAGGGCATCCAGGATCTGGAGGATTTCAACAGCCGGGATTTTGCAGCGGCTTTGTTTATGGATTAAGGGGGGAAGAAAAATGACCATTATAGCAGTCATCGGTGGGACCGGTGTATATGACCCGGACATGCTGGAGGATGTGCAGCAGGAGGTAATAAGCACCAGCTATGGTGAGGTCAGGCTTACGCGGGGCCGTTTTCAGGGAAGGCCGGTGGCCTTCATGCCCCGGCATGGCGGTGACCATTCGGTTCCGCCGCATCGAATCAATTACCGTGCCAATATAGCGGCCCTGCACCAGTTAGGAACCAAAAGAATCATCGCCACTGCGGCTGTTGGTTCTCTAAATCCTGATTTCAAGCCGGGTTCCATGGTGATCGTAGATCAGTTCATCGATTTTACCAAGAGCCGTGTTTCCACCTTTTATGAGGGGGACGAACGAGGAGTAATCCATACTGATGTAACCGAACCCTACTGTCCGGAACTGAGAAAGGCCTTATTTGAAGTAGCCACCTCTACCGGGCCCCATGTTTTTGATCGCGGGACCTATGTATGTACTGAGGGCCCGCGTTTTGAGACCGCAGCCGAGATCAAGATGTACAGCATCCTGGGAGGAGATGTTGTAGGAATGACTACGGTGCCGGAAGCGGTGCTGGCAAGAGAACTGGGTATCTGCTACGCGACGGTGGCTATGGTCACCAACTTCGCCGCCGGGATTTCTCCCAACAAGCTGACCCATGAAGAGGTGGTTAGCTTTATGCAGAGCAATATTATCAGGCTGAGAAAGGTTATTACCACGGCCATTGAACGTATCCCGCAGGAGTCGGGATGCGGATGCGGCCTGGTGCCGGAGAAAATAAAGGCCCGGTAGCGATGAAGAGTATTGAATGGCAGGAAAATGGAGTCAAAATACTGGATCAGACCCGGTTACCCGGGGAGGTCCGCTATCGGTGGTTGTCATCGGTTGAACAGGTAGCTGAGGCCATCAAGAGACTTGAGGTCAGGGGTGCACCGTTGATTGGCGTGGCCGCTGCATACGGAGTGGCTTTGGCCGCAGTTAAGCATAGCGGCGACCGCGAGAGTCTGAGAAAGGAACTGCTTCGGGCCCGCGAAATACTGATTAATACCAGGCCTACGGCGGTTAACCTCCGCTGGGCAGTGGAAAGAATGATGCAGGTCTACCATGGTTCAAGCCACCTGGATCTGGACACCATCAGGAAGCGTCTGGTTGCTGCCGCCAGGCAGATGGAGGAAGATGACCTGCAGCAGAACAGGTGTCTGGGAGAGTTGGGAGCAGATCTGCTGCCGGCAGATGCCAGGGTGCTCACCATATGCAATGCAGGAGCACTGGCCACCTGCGGGCATGGCACCGCTCTGGGGCTAGTGCGCTCGGCTTTTTCCCGCGGCCGGGTGAAAAAGGTCTGGGCCTGCGAAACCCGTCCGGTTCTGCAGGGATCGCGGCTTACCGTCTGGGAACTCATGGAGGACGGGATCCCGGTAACCCTCATAACCGATAACATGGCCGGGTATATTATGCGTTCCGGTCAGGTAGATGTGGTAGTAACCGGAGCCGATCGGATCGCCGCCAATGGGGATACCGCCAACAAGATCGGCACTTACGGGCTGGCGGTACTGGCTCATTACCACCGCATACCGTTTCTGGTTGCTGCTCCTTTCTCTTCGATAGATCTGAGTATACCCGGCGGTGACGAGATACCTATTGAATTCAGAGATGCGGATGAGGTGAGAAAAATCGGAGGCTTATTTATTACCCTGCCGCAGGTGGAGGTGTTGAATCCTGCATTTGATGTTACCCCGGGGGAGCTGATAACCGGCATCGTAACCGAGAGAGGAATTGCCCGTGCACCTTATCTTAACTCTTTAGCCGATCTCAACCAAAAAGGCAGGGAGGATACCAATGATTTATAACCGGCTGCGCCAGGAAGTAGTCAAAACGGCCCGGGAGATGCTTACCCAGGGCCTGGTAATCGGTACCTGGGGCAATGTAAGCGCCCGTCTGCCGGACAGACCGGGGATATTAATCACTCCCAGCGGTATGGACTACCTGGCCTTGACTCCCGACGATTTAGTGCTGGTTGAGGGAGATTCGGTAAGCGGCCGCCTGAAACCCTCAACCGAACTCCTCCTCCACCAGGCCATATATGAGAAACGTCCTGATGTAGGGGCGGTTGTTCATACCCACAGCCTATATGCTACCGCCTTTGCGGCTGCCGAACGTCCAATCCCGGCCATTACCGAGGAAATGGCTCAGGTGATCGGCGGCTCAGTAGATACTGCTCCATATGCGCCCTGCGGCAGTTCTGCTTTAGCCGAACTGGCGGCCAGGTACCTGAGCCGCAAACAGGCGGTCCTTTTGGCGAGGCATGGGCTCGTGGGCGTGGGACAGGACCTTAAAGAAGCCATGCTTTCCTGTATCATTGTGGAAAAAACGGCTCAAATCGCAGCTATTGCTCATATGATAGGAGGCTGCTCGGAGTTCAGCCCCGATGAGATCAAGGAGCTGCGAGAAAACTATGTGTACAAATACGGTCAGAATAAGGAGTGAACTGGGATGATTCTCATCAAGAACTGCGCCGTACTGCCGATGACCTCCCCCGATGATTACATCGATAAAGGCTACATTGCAGTAAAGGGATCGAGGATAGAAGCAGTTGGCGCCGGTCAGCCCCCGGATGAGGAGCACTTCAGTGAGGTGATTGACGGCACGGGAATGGTGGCCCTGCCGGGCCTGGTAAATGCTCATACCCATGCGGCTATGACATTGATGCGGGGTTACGGCGATGATCTGCCGCTCATGGAATGGCTGCAGGAAAAGATATGGCCCATTGAGGACAAACTGACGCCGGAGGACTGTTACTGGGGGGCTCTCCTGGGAATAACCGAGATGATAAAGTCCGGCACCACGTGTTTTGCCGATATGTATTTTTATATGGAGGAAGTGGCCCGAGCCGTGGAGGAGACCGGCATCAGAGCTTCTCTATCACAGGGAATGGTTGCCCTGGCTCCCACGGGAGAGGCGGCCTTTCAAAAGAGCCGGGAACTCTTTAAGTGGCATGGCCGAGGAGACGGACGGATAACCGTGATGCTGGGACCGCACGCCCCCTACACCTGTACTCCGGATTACCTGAAACGGGTTATGTCTATGGCCGATGAATTGGGAATCGGCATCCACATTCACCTGGCGGAAACGATGACCGAATACAACGACATCAAGGCCCAGTATGGGAAAACACCGATAGCCTTGATGGAGGAGATCGGCCTCTTTGAAAGACCGGTGCTGGCGGCTCATTGCGTGGTTCTGGATGACGAGGATATAGAAATCCTGGCCCGTCGTAAGGTGGGCGTGGCCCATAACCCGGAAAGCAATATGAAACTGGCCAGCGGTGCTGCCAGGGTTCCGGATATGTTGGCCGCCGGTGTCTTAGTTGCTCTTGGTACCGATGGCGCCTCCAGCAACAACAACCTGGACATGATTCAGGAGATCCGGAGCTGCTGCTTTATGCACAAGCTGGTACGACTGGACCCCCGGGCAGTTACGGCCTATCAGGCCCTGGAAATGGCTACTGTCAACGGTGCTCGCGCTCTGGGACTTGAAGATGTGGGAGTGCTATACCCCGGCATGAAAGCGGACCTGATCCTGGTGGATTTCCGCAAGCCCCACTTATGTCCCCGGAATGACGTAGCGGCCCACCTGGCGTACTCGGCTGCCGGTGCCGATGTGGACACCGTGATGGTCGACGGTCGGATCCTGATGCGGGGACGCCAGTTAAAGACTATAGATGAGGAGATGGTAATGCGGCAGGTTGAGGATACGGTGGCCGGGTTCTTTACTCGGTAACAATCGACCAACCGGAAATAGACAATAAGGAACCCGGGGACGCCTCGATTGCCGGACATGTTTCCAGGGCTTTGAGTCGGTTTATTGCCCGATATACCCCAGGATCCGCTTCTTAATCTCGCCATACTTATTGTCAATGCGCTCAAAGTCCATGGCTGGTATGTAGAACTGTTCCAGTTCATCATGAAGCTGTTTGGCCAGGTTGAGAAAACCGATGGCCCCGGATATGGCATTATTAAACCTCTCACGGGAGTCTTCTATTTCACCGCTAAATTGCAGACGCCTTCTCCTGTCAACCTCCGGTTCCAGATCAAAAAAACGACCGCTTCTGACCCGGGACAGGAACTGCTCATGATTGGTTACCATCCCTGATGCATCTAAAATAACGGTTTTGGCCGGGCGAAAGATGAGCATTTCCAGCAATGAAGGCAGGAAGCAGTTGTGATAGGCCTCAACCGGGAGCATTTCCTCCCGTGACCATTCAAGTATTGAGGTCATGATGTCATGCAGACCGGTGCCCGGACTGCCTCCCAGGGCCAGGACCCGATAATCCTCCTCCAACAGGCTGGAGACATGATTTACGACTCCACCGGGTGTTATCGCCGAGGCGAACAGATGACGTTCTGAGCTTTCGCCGCCAGCCGGCTGGATGCCGGCGGCCAAAACCTCTTGTTTCAGCGTTCTTTTCAGGCCGCGCAAAAAAGTGTCGGGCACGGAATCACGGAAATACTCGGTTATCTCATTCCATACTGCACCGGCCTCCTGCAGTCTCAGATAAGCGATGCGGAAGTATGTTTGATACATCCGGGTGAGTTCAATAATCTTCGCTTTGTTCTTTACAAGCTGCGACTCATCCCAAAACTCCCCCAGGTTGACTATCTCATCCACAGCACCCGGGTAACGGGGATCCACAATGTGGGGAGCAGTTCCATCCATCACTGCAATGAGATAATCCGAGATAACGACGGCGTCAAGGGAATTATTATCTGATGAACACCAGTGCAGTTCCAAATTATAAGTGCTGAAATCCGCACTTATTTTTTTCATAAATGTCGATTTCCCAACGCCGGGACCGCCTTTAAGTATGAACAGTCTGGTGGCATCGGGAGGTACGACATACCGGTAAAATGAATGAAACCCGTTGCAGGTGTTACCTCCGGGGAAGAACATGCGCGTAGAAGCCATCCAGGTACCTCCATGGGAATTTGCTTGATTCGTAATGAGTATATGCGGAATGAATTAAGGAGAGAACCGGAATATGGCGTTGAAACCCCGGATTTGGGGACAAGAGGCTTGACTTTTATCAACCCACTGGTTAGAATCCAGATGTAAAGCATTATTGCTTTACATGAGGTGAAAGACATGTTGGAGAAACTGGAAAGGCTAATCCTGTTATATGATTTCTACGGCCCTCTGCTTACCGAAAGGCAGAAACAGGCTATAGAGCTTTATTATGAAGCTGATCTCGGTCTTTCTGAAGTAGCCCGGCAGATGGGGATAACCCGCCAGGGTGTCTATGATCTGTTGAAGCGGACCGAGCGTACTCTGGAGGAATACGAGTTAAAGCTGCGCCTGGTTGCAAAATTCCAGGAGGAACAAAAGAGGATCAAAAGGGTTTACCGGATATTATGCCGGGCGGACAACAGGGGTCAACCCTGGGCTGAGGAAGCAATTCAAGTTTTGGCGGAAGTCCTGGAGATAGATGACCGAGCTGAAGGGAGTGAAAAGGGTGGTATTTGAGGGCCTGGCAAACAGACTACAGGAGACCTTTAGGCGCCTTAAGGGAAAGGGAAAGCTGTCCGTAGAGGATGTCAATGAGGCCATGCGGGAAGTCCGGTTGGCCCTCCTGGAAGCAGATGCCAATTTCAAAGTGGTAAAGGAGTTTGTCGCCCGGGTTAAAGAGAGAGCCGTAGGACAGGAGGTCATGAACAGCCTAACTCCGGGTCAGCACGTGGTAAAGGTTGTGTATGAGGAACTGACAGAACTGATGGGAGGCAATCAGACGAAGATAACATTAAGCTCGAAGCCTCCCACTATTATAATGGTTTTGGGACTGCAGGGCTCAGGGAAGACCACCACCTGTGGTAAGATAGCCAAGTACTACGTTTCTCAGGGGCGGAGGCCTTTCCTGGTAGCCGCCGATGTTTATCGGCCCGCCGCCATCAAACAGCTGCAGGTGCTGGGGGAACAGGTTGGTGTTCCGGTATTCACCATGGGCCAGGAGAACCCGGTTAATATCGTGCGGGGAGCCCGCGAATTTGCTCAGACCAACAACCGGGACATAATGATAATCGATACCGCCGGACGCCTGCACATCAATGAGGAGTTGATGCAGGAGCTGAAGTCCATCCGTGATACGGTGAACCCTCATGAGATGCTGTTGGTAGTGGATGCAATGACCGGACAAGATGCGGTAAATGTAGCCCAGGCCTTTCACCAGGAAATAGGTCTGAGCGGGGTGGTCTTGACCAAACTGGACAGTGATACCCGCGGCGGAGCTGCTCTTTCCGTAAAAGCGGTAACCGGATGTCCCATCAAGTTTACCGGAACCGGAGAAAAGCTTGACGCTTTGGAGCCGTTTTATCCTGACCGGATGGCTTCCAGGATACTGGGTATGGGCGATGTACTGACCCTGGTGGAAAAGGCGCAGGCCTCGTTTAATGAGCAGCAGGCCCGGGAATTGGAACGCAAGATCCGGCAGCAGGAGTTTACCCTCCATGATTTTTTGGAACAGCTGCAGCAGGTGAAGACGATGGGCCCGCTTGATCAGTTGATGGGAATGATCCCGGGATTGAACAAGCAGTTGAAAGGTATGAAGCCGGAGTTTGATGAAAAGGAAATAGCCAAGGTGGAAGCCATAATACGATCCATGACTCCCCAGGAAAGGAACGACCCTTCTATTTTGAACGGCAGCCGTAAGAAACGCATTGCCCGGGGAAGTGGCACCCGGGTTCAGGATGTAAACCGTCTGCTGAAACAGTTCGATGAATCACGGCGCATGATGAAACAGCTCACCGATATGAGCTCAAAAAAAAGTACCCCGGGTAGATTCAAGCTACCATTCTAAATACTTTGCAATCAAAAAGATGGAGGCGAGAAGATGGCAACAAAGATCAGACTGAGAAGGATGGGAGCCAAGAAGAGTCCGTTCTACCGGATGGTAGTTGCGGACGCGCGGTCACCCCGCGATGGCCGGTTTATTGAGGAACTGGGTTACTATGACCCCGGTACCACTCCGGCTACCATCAAAATCGACGAGGAGAAAGCTCTTAAGTGGCTGGCTACAGGAGCCAAACCGACTGAAACCGCCGAATCACTTTTAAAAAAGGCAGGCATTCTGCAGAAGTACAGGGCTATGGACAAGGCGTAGAGCGAGGAGGTTAATCAGTTGAAGGAATTAATTGAGCTCATTGCCAAGTCATTGGTTGACAAGCCGGAGATGGTCGAGGTCAATGAGATAACCAACAATACTTCGGTTGTTCTGGAGCTTAAGGTCGCACCTGACGATATGGGCAAGGTCATTGGCAAACAGGGAAAGATTGCCAAAGCTATACGGACCCTGGCCAAAGCTGCAGCCACCAAGGAAGGCGTTAAAGTAACTGTGGAGATTTCCCGCTAGAGAAGCACCGGGGCCTGGCAGGTGGACAAGGATGGGAAAGGGTGATACAGCGTTGGCTCAAGAGATGATCAGCGTGGGAGAGATATGTGGGACCCGCGGTCTTAAAGGGGAACTCAAGGTCATTCCTCTTACCGATTTTCCGGAGCGCTTTCAGGGGATGAAAGAGATCTGGGTGGAGTGCGGCTCTCGCAGCGGCTATTACAGGATTGAGAGTTGTCGTCCCTACAAACAAATGCTGCTCTTTAAGCTGGCCGGCGTTGACACGGTGGAGGCTGCTGCCGGTCTGGTTAAAGGCCTGCTCCAGGTAAGCGAGGAGGAGCTGCACCCGCTTCCGGAAGACACCTATTACGTTTTTCACCTGCTGGGGTTGGAAGTGGATGACCTTGACAAAGGATATCTGGGGAAGGTGACGGAGGTTCTGCCTACCGGAGCCAACGACGTTTACGTGGTCAAAGGCGAGAGGTACGGGGAAGTACTTATACCTGCCATCAAGGACGTTGTTCTGGACATCGACCTGGCTAACCGCAGAATGAGAGTTAAGCTCCTGCCGGGGCTTATTAATGAGGGCTGACCATGAAGATAAGCATCTTGACCCTTTTTCCGGAGATGTTTGATTCTCCACTAAAATACAGTCTTATCGGCAAGGCGATTGAACGGGAGATCATACAGGTTGATGTAATTAACCTGCGGCATTACGCTCTGGACAAACATAAACAGGCTGATGATTACCCTTACGGCGGCGGCGCCGGCATGGTCATTAAGGCTGATGTGGCATTAAGAGCATTAAGGGAGCTGCGGCGGATTGATCCTGAAGCCCGGACCATATTGATGAGCCCGGCCGGCAAGCCCCTGAATCAGGAATTGGCACGAGATTTTGCCCGGGGAAAAAAACTGGTGGTGCTGTGTGGACACTATGAGGGGATTGATGAACGGGTTTTGACCGAGATTGATGACCAGGTGTCCATTGGCGATTATATATTAACCGGAGGCGAAACAGCGGCTCTGGTACTGATTGAGGTGATTGTTCGCCTGGTTCCGGGAGTTTTAGGCAGCGAGAAGTCCATTGATGACGAGTCATTTAACGACGGGCTGCTGGAATACCCACAGTACACCAGACCCCGGCAGGTTGGGGAACTGGAGGTACCGGCCGTCCTCCTCTCGGGAAACCACGAGGAAATCCGGCGCTGGAGAAAGAAGGAGAGCATCAGAAAAACCCTGCTGATGAGGCCCGATCTCTTACTGAAAAAACGCCTTGATCGGGAGGAAAGAAGGTATTTGATGGAGATCCTGTTTCCCGAAGATGAGGGTGAACAGCCATGAGAAAAAGGCTCTATATCGCGCTGCTGCATAGTCCGGTTTATAACAAGGGGTATGAGGTGATAACCACCTCGGTAACCAATCTGGATGTGCATGATATATCCCGGGCTGCGCGCACCTATGGTGTTAAGCGTTACTTCCTAGTTCATCCCCAGGAAACTCAACGGCAACTGGTTGAGGAAATGATCAGATACTGGGTTACGGGTTTCGGGAGTGAGTACAACCCGGACCGCCAGGAAGCCCTCAAACTACTGGAACTGGTTGCGGACATCGAGGAGGCACAGAGGAGAATTGAAGAACTGGAGGGGCAAACTGCGCTTACCGTGGTAACTGATGCCCGGGTTCATGCGCGCAGTGTAAGCTACCAGGAGATGCGGGAGAGGATTTCTCGGGGGGATATGCCTTACCTGGTGCTGTTTGGTACCGGCTGGGGGTTGGTAAAGGAGGAGATTGAAAAGGCCGATGTCATCCTGCATCCCATCGAGGCCGATAGTGATTACAACCATTTGTCAGTCAGGAGCGCGGTGGCCATAATCCTGGATAGGCTGATGGGTAGTTGGCGGTGATAGGATGTTCCGGAGAACGTCCACGCCTGCCAAAAGGAGGTTAAGGTCTCGTGCTCAGTGTTCGAAAACTGGTATCGCCCTCACCTTGTAGAGACAATAACCCTATGATATAATACCATTTGTCGGCAAAGACGAGTTCCGTCACCACGGTGAGATGATATATATATAGAAGGGAGGTTGACGAAGTGCAGGACATAATAAATTCGGTTGAACAGGAACAGTTGAAAAAAGACATAGTTGCTTTTGGACCTGGAGATACCGTGAAGGTTTACGTTAAAGTTGTGGAAGGCAGTCGGGAAAGGGTCCAGGTTTTTACAGGTACTGTTATTCGCAGGAGAGGAACCGGGCTGGGAGAGACTTTTACCGTAAGAAGGATTTCTTACGGAGTTGGGGTAGAAAGAACCTTCCCGCTTCATTCTCCCAGGATTGAGAAGATAGAGCTTGTTAGACGGGGTAAGGTTAGAAGGGCAAGGCTTTACTACTTGCGTCAGAGGTATGGCAAGAAGGCCAAGATTAAAGAAAAGATGGACAACCGATAAGAGACAACTAACCAGAGACTGGCTAACGAGCCAGTCTTATTTTTCTAATAAGGTACGCCGCAGCTATTTGCCGTCAGGCGAAGGTAATATGGTGCGGCTCGCACTCACAGTGCTCAGAGGAAAGGCATGCTAAGGTTCGGTGAAAGACAACAGTACTGGAGGAAAAATGGTGGCATACAACTGGTATCCAGGCCATATGGTGAAAGCCCGCCGAGAGATATCGGAGAATGTTAAACTGGTAGATATAGTAGTTGAAGTAACTGATGCCCGGGCTCCCCAGTCCACCCGCAACCTGGAATTGGAGGATCTGGTGGCTCCCAAACCGATAATTGTGGTGCTCAATAAAAAGGACCTCGTTAATCCGCGGGAACTTGATGTCTGGGCCAAATTGTTGGCCCAGGAAGGGCTGAACCCGGTGAGCATGGTTGCAACCAGCGGAGAGGGGAAAAAATCGGTCATCCAAACGGTAGAAAAACTGTTCCGGCCGATTGCCCAGGACATGAAAAACAGGCAGCGGCGGGTTCGTCCTCCCCGGATTATGGTGGTGGGAATACCCAATGTGGGGAAATCGACCTTTATCAATTCCCTGGTGGGAAAAAAAACGGCTCGCACCGGATCCCAGCCCGGGGTAACCCGGGGGAAGCAGTGGGTAAGAGTTGAGGGGAAAATTGATCTTCTGGATACGCCCGGTTTAATGTGGCCTCGGGTCAGCGTGCCGGAACAGGGTCTGAAGCTGGCGGCTCTGGGTGTTCTGGGGCCCAAAGCCTATTCCGAGGAAGAGGTCGCCCGGTACGTTCTGCGCAGGGTGCGGGAGATTGAACCTCAGGCTCTGGAATCACGTTATGGTATCAAGGATGTTCCATCACTGGATGAAAACCAAATCCTTGAGTTCATAGCTTGTTTTCGTGGGTTTTCCGAAAATGACGGTACCGGTTTTCAGAAAACGGCCCGTTTTGTTCTCGGGGAATTCCGCCGCGGGCGGATAGCAAGGATCATTCTGGATGAGCACGAACCGGGAACATGATGCTTGAACATCATATTCTGTTGCATCACCAAGCGATACTTGCGATTACGGCATGGCAGCGATTTAACCTGGTCTCGTGCCATATCATGCCTGGCGGTCACCTTTAAGAATCCCTGGGCAGCAGCCTTTATGATATCGGTAGCAACCGGAGTAGCCTATATCGCGGTTCCTATTTGGTATGTATTGCTTCAGAAATCAGTTAACCCCGGAGCTATGGCTACCGGTGCCGGATTCTACAATGGTACCTGTTATGTTTTGTCCTCGATTGCCCCGGTTGTTTTGGGTTGGGCAGCAGGCATTATCGGATTCGGTGGCGGTTTTCTGCTGATGATAGTTGCACTGTTGTTCGCTCTCCACGGACCTACCGGATTGCTTGTTGCCGGGTTGGATTGTACTACCCTTCGCCATGTTTGGGGGTTATAGCGGGAAGGCTCCGATGATAGGTATTGTATCAGGAAGGTGCTTTGCCGGAAATGCAGCCCTGCTCGGATGCTGTGATGTGATAATTGCCGCCAAGAATGCCAATATTGGTATGGGTGGACCGGTTATGATTGAGGGAGGCGGACTTGGAGTCTTTGCTCCCGAAGAGGTCGGCCCGGTTGATGTGCAGACCAAGAGCGGTGTCATTGACATTCTGGTTGAGGACGATGTGGAGGCGGTGGCGGCAGCCAAGAAATACCTGTCCTATTTCCAGGGCAAGACCGACAACTGGGAGGCGGCACCTGGTAAAACGGAATCCGGGCGCAGTAAAACAGGTATTAAAGATGAGCAGACTTGCT
>LFRU01000105.1 GCA_001512495.1 Syntrophothermus sp. DTU052
GCAACTGGCCTGTAATCTTCTGAACCAGCCTTTGAATCTTTTCCTCCAACTCTTCCATGCTTCCCGCTGATGCCAATACATTCATTATTCCTGTGACGAGCTGCAGGAATACCGATACCAATTGTTGAATCTTTAACACGAGACCTCATCCTCCTTTGCGCGGGAGTGGACGTTCTTCGGAACATCCTTTTTGAGGTCTCATTTCTCTTCTTGACCCCTTTTTACCTACTTAAACTTTACAGTACCCGGAAGGCGCCGGCACGTGATTATGCCTGTTGGCAGTATGTCGCGGGTCTCCATCCCCACTGCCCAGAGGAAGAAGTAACAGGAAATGACTGCACCGGGGGGTATAATTATCACTTATTGGAACCGTCAGTACCGGGCTCGGCAGCAGGCAAATATTTAGCAGGTTATTTCAGCATTATCCTGGTACCAACCGCCAGCAGGACTACTCCCAGAAGGTCGATCCAGCGGAAAGGCACCTTTTCCACCCCCATAATCCCGAACCTGTCGATCATAACCGCTGTCAATATTTGGGCGAATATGATCCCGGTAGTCGCGTTCCCGACTCCGATTTTCGGCATGCTCTTGACTACTCCAAAGATAATGATAACGTTCAGCAACCCTCCCAGGTAAACATACCATGGGGCCTCGCCAGCCTTGGCCAACCCGGCAAAGCCTATTCCTCCGGCCAGGATTATACCCACTACCGTAATCAGTCCAATTACGTGCACCACCAGGGTTGATTCCCACAAACCGATAACCTTGCCCAAAACCGAGTTCATGGTACCCTGAACAGCCATCGCCGCTCCCGCCGCCATGGCAATGAGCAGATACGCCCACTCCAGCTTCAATAAAGTCACCTCTTCAGACAATATACCTTAGTGTTGCTTGGCGGGATGGCGTTTATTCGTGGCTTTTCCCATACCTTATCGGTTTTTCACCGTGTCAACCACTCTTTTGAAGGCTTCGGCAATCAGGGTGGAGTCAACCCCGATGGGGATGTACTTAAATCCCTGGTCGGCTTTTTGTCTCGCATCCTCGGCGGTGCTGCAGTAGATTCCCGGTATCTTTCCGTGCTCCCGGCAGACCTGGATAACCCGGGCTGCGGCCTCCTGCACCCGCATATCCTCTACCTGCCCGGGAATGCCAAATGATTGTGAGAGGTCAAACGGCCCAAGAAAAATGACGTCGATACCCGGAACGGCAGCAATCTCCTCCAGGTTGTTGAGCCCCTCCAGGTTTTCACACTGGACCACTACCAGGGTCTCATCATTCGCCTCTTTGAAGTAATCAAACAACGGGGAAAGGCCGTAATTGCTGGAACGCGGAAAGGCTACCCCGCGCATCCCCTCCGGGTAATACTTGGCCCGCCGCACCGCCAGCCGGGCGGCCGCAGCATCGTTAACCATCGGTACTTGTATTCCGTGGGTCCCCACATCGAGACTGCGCAGGATGATGGTCTCCGAATTCTCCGTTACCCGGGTTATGGGAGTCATCCCGGTCACCTCTGCGGCACGAATCAGGTGTACCATGCTTTCGGGAGACATGTACCCGTGCTCGAGATCCAGGATAACAAAGTCAAATCCCACCAAACCGCAGATCTCAACAATATCGGGAGAATTGTTGCAGATGAGGGTGCCGTAGCAGGCTTGACCCTCATAGAGAGCCTTCTTCAGTTTGTTTTTGAACACGTTAAAATCCCCCTGCCTGGAATCACATGTTTGCATTTCCCCCAGTTTAATCTTTCAGCCGGTGGAATACAATACAGCACTATTCCTAAGAAGTTGCAGACCACCGGCGATGTATAAAGAAAATACGGGGGGAAAACTGCTCCCATCCCGCCAGGGTATCTCGGGAGGCTTAGATGTAGGTAGCGAGCAGGATGATTGTTATTCCCAGCAAGCCCCCTATATACCGCCAGCGGGACTTGGTCCGCCGGGCTTCCGGCCATAGCTGACGGACAACCAGGTATAACATCACCCCGCCGGCAAGTCCCATGAAGAACCCAAAGTAGTGAGGCAGAACTGATACCGCCAGCTTTCCCAAAAGGAATCCGAGCGGAGTAACCAGCCCCACCGCCAGGATCTCCATTCCAGCCTTTATCCTCCGCCTGCCGCCCATTAAAAGGGGAGCAGCTATGGCCATGCCCTCGGGGATGTTGTGTATACCAATTCCCAACGCGATGGCAGCAGCCGTGCGGGTGCTTACTTCATACCCCAGGGAGATTGCCATCCCTTCAGGCAGATCATGGAGCGCGATCCCCAACATGATCAGATAACCGATACGCACCATGCGGTGACCATTCCCATCGTTCCGAGGGTTGGTTAACATGGTGATCAAGGCTATTAGAGCCCATCCGGCCAGGGCCCCAAATATGAATCCTCCCCGCCCTCCACTGACCAGGACAGAAGGGATGAGGTCAAAAGCGACTACCGCAACCATAACCCCGGCGGCCAAACCTAAAAAAAAGGAAAGCTCCTTTATCCCTATCCTCGAACGCAGAAAGACCAGAACTGCTCCCAGGAAGGTGCAGGCTCCTGCTGCCAAACTCAAACCAAAGCCGCTTAAAACCATAAAGAACCCGCCTTGTTTTATTAAAACTTATGGCGGGTCACGTCATCTGATGTGTAAAAAGCGGATACTAATTGCTTTTTATCCCAGAACCTTTTATCAGTCCCTCCAAGGGGTACTCCGGTACCAGCGGCCTATCAATCCGCCGGCCGCAGGTACCAAGATGGATTGCATGATAAAGGCACCGACTTCATCTCACTATCTATGCGGATAACAGTACTTCTGCCTTTTCGCTTTGAAGGCCTCCAGATGATGCTGTTCATCCAAAAGTATCCGTTCCAGCAGTGCTTTAACATACTTGTCGTCAATCATCTCGATGTGTCTTTTGTAGTTAATGATTGCCTGTCTCTCCGCCTCTATATCAGCCGACAGCATGTCACAGATATCGTATCCGTAGTAAACCTGATCACCTCGCCACCACTCCATGCCGCAATTGGTTCTGACCCCAAGTTTGGGCTGTCCACCAAGGTGCATAATCGTTTCCGCCAGCAGTTCCATATGGGTCATTTCTACAATGCTGGTACATTCCAAAAGTTCTGCCACGTCCGGGTAGCGTTCATACAGTACCTGGTGGTGATATAAATACTGGGCCAATGCAGTAAGTTCACTTACTGCGCCTGCCATGTCATCCATTAGGAGACGGGCATAATACAGGTTGGGTTTTTCAGCCTTGGGTTCGGGATAAGGCGCCTGGTAGGCATACCACCGGGGCTTGGAATGCTCATCCTGTTTGCCTCCCCGGAGTCTGGAACCGAACTTGCTCGCAGGCCAGGTCTTTTTTATATTCATTAGGAAACTCCCCCCGACATATAACCTGTATTGAATAATATGCCGGGAGGATAATAGTGGTTCTGTTGTTACGCCAAGGAATAAGTTCTATACACTGACAAAACGGTTCATCGCCTTATTTAACTCCTCCCGCTGCTCTCACAGGGCAGGCGTTTTCGATGGCTACCCTCGCGGTTAAATCTCCGTGTTCCTAAAGCTCGCCGTTAACACCGTAACCGGCATCCTCGATGCTTTTTTTCATGTCATCCAAGTCTACCCGGGCCGCATCGTACTCTACGGTAACCGTACCTTGATTAAGATCAACCTCAGCTCGTTTTATCCCCGGCAAAGCCAGCAGAGAATCCTGGACCGCCCTCTGGCAATGCCGGCAGCTCATGCCGGAAACCTTTAATTGCTTAACACTCATCTCACATTCTCCTATCATTCATAATTTAGGACCCCTGCGATTAACCTGAATTTCAACAATTGGCCACAATATCCTTTATCCCTGATTAAACCCCTCCAAAGACTGCTCACCATTCATGCAAAAAAGCACGGTATCAGATCAGTTTGGCTAATAAACTGATTTGTATACCGTGCAGGGTAACGAGGAGTTGATTTCTCTTTTCTACCCAACCAGTCATAGGGAGGGTCCAGTCTCTAGGTGTCTTTTGTCTGCCCCAGTATATACTCTATGGTGCGGGCGATCAGGGCGGCGGCCTCGGCTCGGGTTAGCGGGTCATTGGGTCGGTATTTATTTACCGGCTGTATTATTCCGTTTTCCGCCAGCCACCGTACATCCCGCTCCGCCCAGTGGTTGATCAGGTCGTAAAACACCTCATCACCCTCCTTGAATGTGGTGATAAACCTTTCCGGAGTTTGATACTCCGCAATCAGCCGGTTTATTTCATACCCCGGCAGTTCAAAATGGGGTCTATCCTTGAAGGTCTTGAAATCTCCTCCCCACCGCAGGCCCAGGGATTTGCCCAACTGACCCACTCGATCATACAGGTCGAGGCGCCCCCAGTTCACCTGTCCCCCGATCACCACCGCAAAATCGAAGGCCAGTCCCCAGCAGTGCATGCTGTAGGGGTAGCGGACATTGGTAACTATGTTTCCGGCTGCAGTTCTCCCTTGAGCATACAATGCATTCTGTTCCTCCCGGGTGCGCAGGGTCTGGGTGATTACAATCTCGATGTCGTTTCGCCGAGCAAGATCAATAAGCTCCCGGCAAAGAGATCGCAGTCGGGGATGTAAAAGGTTGATGTCCTTCATGCTGAATCTTCCTTCCGCTTGACTCAGCCAGTGATGATGTGCGCCATTATATGGTGACAGGGTTATCATGGTCTGTTTCCCATTATATGGTTGGTTGCGGCTGTGAATTATCATATTCAATTCCAGATTATGGGGTTACCGGCGGGTACTATTCTGCCAATTCCCAACCGAAAGCTTTTCCATAAAATTGAACTGTCGGGGGTAATATTCCGCTCATTATGGCCATAATTTTAGGCAAGGAGGTGTTTAATGGTGCGTCGAATTGCCGGTGAAATCCATGGTTTCCTGGTGGCCCTATTGACCGCTTTGATATTGGGTTCGGTGCTGGCCTTAATCGTTTACTGGAGTCCATTAAAAGAAACCCTGCTCGATCCCCTGGCTGATTTTACCCTTATGATAAGCGTATTCATCGGTGGCTGGTATTCAGCTTACCGTGCAGGCAACCGGGGGCTTGTCCGAGGTGTTATCATCGGCTTACTATTCTTCACGCTCATGCTCCTGGTGACCCTGGTAGTCAATCCCGCGCTGGTCTCTTTCGGTTCCTTTATTAAGGATTTGCTCTTTGCGGTGGCCTGTGGCGGCCTGGGAGGCATACTGGGAGTAGGAATGGCCGGTTAGGTGGGTCAGAGGATGCTGCAAAACCATAAGACCAGGCCAATTATAAACATGAGCACCCCAATCATCAGACCAACGGAACAACCCTTTGGCATATTGTTCCCTCCACAGAAAAGGAGTAGCACGCTACTCCTAACCTATTAGTTTTAACAGAATCTTGCGGATAAACCTGGGAACCCGGAAATAGTAAACACGCAACTTGGTCACCCCTCTAGGTTTTAATTTATTATACTAAGGAAGGACCAAAAAGGTTCATACTTATTTTGAGCCGGCAAACCATTTGTTCAGTTCCCGATCGAGATCGGCATATCCAATCTCGATTATGCTGTGCACCGGCATGCTATCACGAAAAAGACTGCTGTATGCACGTCCGGACGGGGGGTGACAGAAGCGGCGGTCCAGTACCACCACCACGCCCGAGTCAACCTCGCTCCGGATCAGGCGACCGGTTCCCTGACGAAAGCGGATCACCGCTTCCGCCAACGAATATTCCTGAAAGGCATTTCTTCCCTGTCTGGTCAACAACTCCGTCCAGGCCTCCACCAGGGGTTCCGTAGGAGGACGAAACGGAAGCCGGGTCAAAACCAGGCAGTTCAGCATGTCTCCCGGCAGATCAACCCCTTCCCAGAACACCTCCGACCCCAGGAGTATGCCGTCCGGCCTGGCTGCCAGCCGAGCCACCAGCGTGCCGTAATCCCCGTCCTGATACTGACAGATCAGCCGTTCCGCCAAATCCGGCCCTTCCTCCCTTAACAGGTTGGCCGTTTGCAGCAAGAGGCTTTTGGCAGTAAACAAAACCAGGGTGCGGCGGTGAACAGTGCCGGCAATGGTCTTGAGGCACCGGGCAATCATCTCGGCATACCTTGAACTCCCCGGTTCAGCCAGATCTCTCACCGCCAGGGTGCGGCAGTTGCGTTCAAAATCAAAGGGCGACGGTGAAGTCCATTCCCTAATGCGTTCCGGTTCCAGGCGATCCAAACCCAAACGTCTTTTCATGTATTGGAAGCTCCCACCTACGGTAAGGGTGGCGGAAACCATGATGAGGGAACTGAGTCCCGGGTACAACAACTGGTTGAGCTCGTCCCCGATATCCAGGGGAGCTGCTGCCACCAGAGACAATCCGTTGGCATCAGTCTCTACCCAGACCACCACTTCGTCGCTTTCTGAATCCAGGCTCTCCGCAATCATCCAGAGACTCGATACCTTTTCCTGTACCTCGCCGGCGAGACCGGCCAGGGTCAGTTCCTCCCCGTCATCAGCCATCAATTGAGCAATCTCCTGCAGTGACCACTGAATATCATTGAGGGCTGCCGCCATTCTCCGGCACTCCCGGCTGAGTTCCTGTGCTCCTGTCATCCCGAGTTTTATACGCCGGGCACCCGGTGAGCCAAAATAACCCGCTATATCACAGGTGGCCAGACTTTGTATGCTGTGACGCGCCAGGTCAATCAGATGGGTGGCTTGTGTCAGTTCTTTAAGACACTGGGGGTAGCGGGCCTTCAATGAAGCCAGGTACCCTCTTTCGATGCCATGCCTCTTCTCGGAAAGCCTGGCAAGCAGGCGCAAGCCCTCATCCACCGAAAAGGAGTTCCCCAGTTTTTCGAAAGCGGCCCGCTCCAGGTTGTGGGCTTCATCGATTACAAGGCGTTTATACGACGGCAGGATGTGGTTTTCCGTGGCCGTATCACTCAGCAGCAGGGCATGATTGACGATAATGATGTCGGCCTTATTAAGCTTCCGCCGGGCAACAAAGAAGTAGCACTGATGGTACCAGGAACAAAGGCTGCCGGTGCAGCCGTGACGCTGGCAGTTAATCCGTTTCCACAGAGAACCTCCCTGATTGTCCCACCGCAGTTCCTGGAAATCACCCTCTCCTCCCCGGGCCAGCCATATGCAGATTCCCACCATAAGCCGCCTTTCCTCGGGGGGCAGATCTACCGGATTATGCCTCAAGCTGTGCCAGCGGGACAAACAGAGGTAATTGTCCCTGCCATAGGCGACCCGCCAGTCAAAGGAAACCGGCAGCAGGGCGGCCAACAGCGGCAGGTCTTTCTCCGCCAACTGGCGCTGCAGAGCCTTGGTCCGCGTTGATATGACCACCTTTTCTCGGTGAGCCAGTGCCCAGTATATCGAAGGAACCAGATAGGCCAGGGTCTTACCCACTCCGGTGCCGGCTTCCGCCAACAGGAACTCATCCTGCTCCAAGGCGGCACATACCTCCCCGGCCATCGCCTCTTGCGCCGGACGGTAACAATAGGATTCCATATTCCGGCTCAGCAGGCCGTTTGATCCCAGGGTGTTCAGCACCTGATCACGGGAGAACACAAGAACCGGTTCCCATTCCGGTTCAATCCCCCGGTCTTCACGGTTATCCAATACCCCCTCCAACATCAGCCCCTCACTGGCCGCATCCAGGAAATCGCCCAGGGGATCCTCGGCCGGGAGCAGAGGTATGGCATCATGCAAGACCGTCAAGCCCAGTTGGCGGGCCTCCTGCCATAACTCCTGCAAAATCCGGCTCAAGCTTTCAATTGCATCGTCTCCGGGCACTCCATTCCAGGCCCTATCCGGTCGCAGTACGCTCCACAACTCCGCCAGGAAAAGGTGTCTCCCCGAATCAAATACCAGCAGCGGCCTGCCGGGAGCCTTCTGAATGAGATGTAGAAACCGGCTGGTAAAACCGTGGTCAACAGGCACTGATTTCAGCTCACCGTTCTCAACGGTAAAGGCCGCCTCCTCTAAGCACCCGTTTCCCATATGGTTAAGAATAATTACAGATTTCAAGCCCATCCTCCCCCGGCTTTCACCGCACGGCAATTGTTTTCACCCACCCGGTCAACCCGGTATTGAGACTCCATGCTCCCTATCGCAGACTGGATTAATACAGGATATAGGACATGATAACCAAGCCCTAATCCAGATGAAGCGTTACCACATTCTTTTTGTCTCCATCGCGGCTCAGGCGATAGACTCCGTCGACCTCCACCCCGCCCTCACGTAGTATCCGGTACGATTCTCCAACATCCGCAGGCTCGACTTTCAGAGACAGGCCACAGCTGGTGGATAACTCCCGGGGAGTAGGCATCATGACAAACCTGCGTTCAGCGGCCTTCATCAATCTCTCCCCTTTAAGAGCTCCTGAAGTAGAAGCAAAGGTGATCACGCAGTACTCTTTCAGCTTAATCAGACTTCCAATATCATCAGAATTGGTCAAGCTACATCTCTCCTACAACATAAAAGGTGGCCTGACAGGTGGCCACAACCTTGTCTCCGCACACCACCTCGCCACTGGTGAAGACGATCTTCGCTCCCGCCCTATCCACCTGCCCTCGACCGATCATCTCCTGGCCCACGGGGGCGGCAGCCAAAAAATTTATATCGCAATGGACAGTAACACCTTTTTTGCCGGTAGTCCGCACTGCATTAGCCATCGCAGCATCCGCCAGGGTGGATACAAGTCCTCCATGGATCAGGCCCAGGGGATTACCGTGTCTGCTTTCCGTTTTCACCGACATCTCCACCCAGCCGGGACCCAGAGTCTTGGTCTGGATGCCCGTCAATTGGTAAAAGGGCGCCTGCGCATTCGTGGCTACGATGGTGTTATAAATCCTCTCATCAATGCCTTTGTTCACGGCTTTCATCAACAACAACTCCCGTACTACAAATGGATAACTACCACGATTATAGGGTAAGCAGGGGCATGGAGCAAGAATAGTCCCGGTTAAATCCGGCCAAAGGCTTTCAAAGAGCGTTTTACAGTGGAAACAGAGAAGGTCGGCCGCTTGGAAACCCGGCATCACATTGGAAATAGGCCTGAAACCGAATAATAAAGGGTTAACCAAAGGGGGCCAAAGGTCCCGGGTGAAAAGGTGGTACTGTAAAGTTTAAGTAGGTAAAAAGGGGTCAAGAAGAGAAATGAGACCTCAAAAAGGATGTTCCGAAGAACGTCCACTCCCGCGCAAAGGAGGATGAGGTCTCGTGTTAAAGATTCAACAATTGGTATCGGTATTCCTGCAGCTCGTCACAGGAATAATGAATGTATTGGCATCAGCGGGAAGCATGGAAGAGTTGGAGGAAAAGATTCAAAGGCTGGTTCAGAAGATTACAGGCCAGTTGCT
>LFRU01000074.1 GCA_001512495.1 Syntrophothermus sp. DTU052
GTGATGTGGTAGCGGTAAATGCACTCGAGCTCTATGATGACCCGACCATCGTCGCCAAACAGGTATTGGAGAAGGCCCGGAAGGTTATGGGGACCCAAACGCCGGCAGCTGTGCTGTTGGAAGCCGGCTTGCCGGCGGACATCATCTGTCGTATTGCCCGGAAGGATAACTACGATCTTATCATCATCGGCAACCGGGGCTTAAATCGTATTAAACGGGTACTGCTGGGAAGTATCAGCAGCAAAGTGGTGGCCGCGGCTCACTGCCCGGTACTGGTGGTAAAATAAACCGGTGTCAAGGAAATGGTGTTATCAATTAGCCAGTGATTGCGTCACCTGAGACCCTCGATAATTCCTGAAATTGTTCCGGAAACGGGCCAGAAAGCTCTGCAGCCTTGCGGTTTGTGGGTTCTCGAATATCCTTTGTGGCGGCCCTTGTTCAACAATCCGGCCGTCACTGATAAAGATGATGCGATCGGCTACATCTTGGGCGAAGTCCATCTCGTGAGTGACCAGCAGCATTGTCATTTCCCCTTCGGAGGCCAATTCCTTAATGACTTCAAGAACCTCATCCACCAGTTCAGGGTCCAATGCAGAGGTTACTTCGTCGAACAGCATGACCTTGGGGCGCATAACCACTGCTCGGGCTATCGCCACCCGCTGTTGCTGCCCGCCCGACAGTTTGATGGGGTATTCATAAAGCTTATCCCCGAGACCAACCTTATTCAGAATCTCAATTGCCCTCTGCCGGGCTTCTTCCTTGGACCAGCCCAGAACATGAATTGGGGCCTCGGTTACGTTGCGCAGGATGTTCATATGAGGGAAGAGATTGAACTGTTGAAATACCATGCCTATCTTGCTGCGAACCTTGCGCAGGTGTTTCTCGTCAGCCGGAACCAGTTTTCCGTTAACCTCCCGGTGCCATAGGTAGTCATTATCTACCATGATCGTTCCCGAAGTGGGTTTTTCCAAAGTCATCAGCATCCGAGCCATGGTGGTCTTGCCTGAACCGCTGGGACCAATTACAGCCACGATCTCTCCCGGATATATTTTAAGATCGATTTCTTTTAAGACTTCGAGATCGCCAAAGGATTTGCTGACCTTCTTGAACTCGATTATTGGTTGGTCAATATACGGCATAATATAAGACACTCCCTTCAAACGAATGGAATAATAGGAACCGCCAGGGGATGACTCCAAAGGCCAACGCCGAATCTGCCCGCAAAGATCAATCCATTACCTTTGCAGGAATGGCTATAACTCAAATTGGGGATCAGACGCAGGGGCGAATAATAAAGACGAGACAAGGAATGTCACAAAAAGAAGTGATGTCCATGCCCCATTCTCCCCCTTTACGTGCTTACGAGGTTAGCTGACGGATTTGGGCCAGGGAGCCCTACCAGTACAAAGTACCGGATTCACCCCAAAAATTGGTTCCCCCGCTTCCGGGTACTGCCCCGGAATTCAGCATACGAGAATGGTGTTCTCTATGAGGTTGTTGCAGCTATTATAGATTTAACGCCGGCTTCAGTCAAATACTGAGAGAAGCCCTGGTAAAGTATCTCTTATGATTAGAGGTAATGAGCACCTCTAGGTGTAAAATCACTAAAAATAACAAATTTAACAAACTAATGATTGACCCTGGCCTCCAATCGTTTAATCCCCAGTGAAGAAACATAGGATAGGATAAGGAACAGCAAACCCACAATGGTTATGGGTTCAAGGTATCTGAAGTATTGTGAGCCCTGCAGCTTGGCTACCTGGAGGATTTCAACCAGGGTAATGGCCGAAAGAAGCGGAGTATCCTTAAACATACCGATCAGGTAGTTCCCCATTACCGGCAGTATAGGCGGAATCGCCTGGGGCAGGATAATCTTCAACCAGATATGCCTCGTTGAAAAACTTAAAGCTGTGGCTGCCTCCCACTGGGCCTGTGGAATGGAATCAATTCCTGCCCGGTAGACTTCAGACAGGTAGGTGCTATAGTGCAGACCCAGACCAATAACCCCGGCTGCCAGCGGCGACAGGGCCAGACCAAACTGGGGGAATACATAAAAAATAAAGTACAATTGGGCCAGCAGCGGAGTAGTTCTGATAAACTCCACGAAAGCACCCACTGCCATACTCAAAGGTTTGTATTGTGAACGACGGCATATTGCCAGGATGAGTCCCAGTATACTAGCCATGGCAAAACCTAAAAAGGTCGCCAGAATTGTTATTTTTAACGCTTTTAGTATGTCCGGTAGTACAAATAGAGTATAAGACCAGTCCCACATATCTAAGCCCTCCAAACCGACAATCTGTTCTCCAGTTTTCGTACCCCGAGGATAATGGGATAAGCCAATATAAAGTACAACATCAGAACCATACTGAATACTTCCGCAGTTCTCAGCGTAGTATTCCGCAGTACGGTGCCCTGGAACATAAGGTCGTTGAGAGTAATCAATGAGACGAGAGCGGTCCCTTTGAGCAGCTCAATCGCTAGGTTGCCAAATGACGGCAGCATGATAGCCAGGGCCTGAGGGAGTATTACCCGGTAGCTTATTTGAAAACGGGTCATGTTTAAGGCAATCCCCGCCTCAGTTTGGGTCTTGGGAATGCTCAGTATTGAACTGCGTACGATCTCCGATCCATAAGCGCCGTAGTTAAGCCCAATCACAATGATACCCGTAGTCATAGCCGATAAAGTTATACCGAAAAACGGCAGCACGAAGTATGCCCAAAAAAGCTGGACCAGTAGTGAGGTCCCTCTGAAGAATTCGAGGTAAACGGTAGCCGGCACTGAAATTATACGGTACCGGGATAGACGTCCATAGCCTATGAGAAAGGACATGATTAACGCCAGCGCCGACGACGCTATCAAGAGCTTTACTGTTACGGCCACACCCTGTAGGAGGTATGGAACCAGATCAAAAGGTGCAGGGATAAGCATCACTCCTCTCGGATTAATCTGGGGTCAATGTGTTTGAAATAATAATTCCACAAATCTATGAGGTGTTTTGGCGAGCGGAAGTGGCTGGGGCGCTTACTGCCGGACTACCACATTTCTATAGCTTGTTCAGCAGTAACGTCACCGGGTAATTCGTGCTTGGTAAAGCCGAATTGTTCAAAGATCTCCAGCAGTCGGCCGGATTCTTTAAGTTTTTCCAGCTCACGATTATAAGCCTCGCGGAAGTCATTGTCCTCATGGCGGAATGCGGCTGAGCCGAAGGCTTGCTGACGCTTGCCGTTCACTTCAGCAATGATAAAGTCTTCAACCCTTTCAATATTGGGATCTTTTTTGGTGGTGAGTAATGACTGAAGAGCAGCGCTAGTCATGGTTATGGCATCGATACGGTCAGCTTGAAGTGCGGCCAGGGCTGATGGTTGGTCGGGGACGGACACTATCTGGTCTTCGGAAACCCCCACCTGGAGAAGGTGATCATATTCCGCTGCACCAGACATCACCGCGATTTTGACTTCGGGTTTGGCAGCGATATCGAAGTAACTCTTTAAGTTATGGGGATTGCCGGCTTTGACTGCCAGGCCCCCTCCGATAGTGTATTCGGGGTTTGCAAAAGCGACCTCCTTGGCGCGGTCCGGAGTCAGGTACATTCCGGCGGTTATCATATCGAAACGTTTAGCTTTAAGTCCCGGTATTAGTGATCCAAATTCGGTTAGAACCCCTTGCATCTCCTCAATACCAAGACCCTTTAGAACCTCACGGGCAATTTCTACATTTAGGCCGGTAAGTTGACCAGTTTCGGTGGCGTAAGCATATGGTTTTTCGTTAGCGAAACCTACAGTGACATAACCCTGCGCTCGAATCTTTTCCAGAGTTGAACCGGTATTTGTGGCCGGTTGCGTGCCACAACCGGAAATGATCAGGGTTGTTCCCAGGATAAGTAATAATGACAGGATAATACTTTTTCTTTTATACAAGCGGTTGTCCCCCTTTCGAGATTTAATACTTTTCCGATACGGACTATTGTGGTGTGCCTGATTCTGGCCACACACTTATTGCCGTATGGACTGCCCCACCTCCTGTTTGGTTATTTAACCAAGGTCCGCTCGCCATATTCCAATTGCCATCTAATTCCAAAAAGGCATTTGGAATATGTTTATAATATAACACTTACCGTTAAAACGGCACAAATCTGCCGCTGTGCATATATGCCTGGTCAACTGCTGTCAAAAGCGAAAATCCCTAATAGAAAACGTATACCAAAAAAGATTCTATTACCCCAAAACAACATCGCCTTGGCATAACGTGATGGTCTCTTCATACCATTAAAGGCTAATTTCCGGTGACAATCTCCAAGCTGCAAGGTAGGGGACAAGAATGACGTAAACTATGGTAAGACACGTTAACACGTGCTTTTTTTCGACATTGCAATGCCGATGGCTATCTAACTTCTATGCATTGCTTGGCGCCAATATTTAACACACGCAGTCGCTATTGAAAAAGATATTTTTAAGTAACCATTGGGAGCGGTAATTGTGCCTGTAGGGCATTGCTGGGCTTATTAGGTATTATTGGAGGTTGGATGGTTTATGGTATGGTAATGGTAATTCCAAATGCTTCGGACCTTTTCTTGGTGAATACATGTAATGGAGGTTGTTATGTCTTTGTCGCCCTTTCGCAAACTGACCGTGTTTCTGTTGCTTTTTATGCTGGCATTTCCCGCTCCGTGTCTGGCGGGCTCGGTCAAGCTGGACCGTGGTGTTACATATCTTACTATGACCCGTGAGAACAGCCAGGGACGTCCGGTCGTCATCAATGCGGTCATTGCCGATCTCAACGATAGCCGGGTCGAGCCGCGTCTGGTAATGGCAGAGGACAAGCTCGGCAGGACCCGGACCGTCAGCGGTATGGCCCGGGATAATTATGCCCTGGCGGGAATTAACGGCGGTTTCTTCTCGACCTCGAAACGAGCCATTCCCACTGACACCTTTATGTTGGATGGCAGAATCGTCAGCAAGGGAATGAGGGATCCCGCGGTCTTCGGCCTGTTTGAGAATGGGAAGGCTTTTATTGACATGTTTCATCCCGCGACCGTGGTGACAGTTGCCAAGAACTTCGTACAGTACGACGTGGAAGCCATAAACCATGAAACCGGAATCGGTTTGATATTGTATACCCCGGATTACGGGACCGAGACCGGCACCTCCAAATCATCGCTGGAATACACCGTCCGCCCTGTGCAGGGCAGGTACTACATTGAGGCGGTCTACCACGGCAATGCACCCATACCCAGTGATGGTTATGTGCTGTCATTTCAGGGTACCACCGGCAACCTGTCGAGACTGGAGATCGGGGATCAGGTTTCTGTAAACACCTACTACCCTCCAGGTTATGAAAACGTTCAGTCCATGCTGGGCTGTGGTCCGCTATTGGTACGCAACGGCCAGGTGCTGAAACCGGACCTGACCTTTCTGCAACCCGGAATCGGCAGTCCCCAGCCCCGCTCCGCCGTCGGGGTTACATCCGACAACAAACTGCTGCTGGTAACCGTGGATGGCCGTAATGCCGGAGGCAGTGCGGGTATGAGGTTCGAAGAGCTGGCAGCTCTGATGAAAGAGCTGGGGGCTCGGGATGCTATGGCCCTGGATGGCGGCGGTTCCACCACCCTGTATGCAGGCGGTAAAGTCGTAAATAACCCTTCGGGCGGCAGCGAGCGCCGGGTGGCCAATGCGATTCTCATAATCTCACAGATCCCGGTTTACATCGATGGCGAGCGCCAGTACTTTGAAGTGCCCCCCGTCAACCATGAGGGCCGGGTGCTGGTCCCGATGCGCGCTCTCTTTGAAAAACTGGGAGCCGAGGTTAACTGGGACCCGGAGACCCGGATGATAACCGCCTATAAAGGCGCAGTTACCGTGGAGATGTCACCGGATACCAACCTGGCTGCGGTCAACGGTCAGCAGGTCGAGCTCGATGTAAAGCCGATTATTGTTGAAGGCCGTACCCTGGTACCGCTGCGGTTTGTCAGCACCGCACTGGGTGCTGATGTCGGGTGGGATGGTGCGAAGGAGACGGTGAGTATAATGTTACCGCTAACCTATAATATCCAGCAATAGACGGCGTTAATTGTCCAAAAGGTGACGTAGATCGTGTCCAACAGACGTTGCCCCGCAGGGGCCAGGGAGAACTAAACCAGCTCTCCCTGGATGACCAACTTGACCATGTGATCGTCAATAATTCTCCGCTTGTTCTGCGCCCCATAAAGCAGGCAAAGGCGTCGGTTTAAGGCATCTCCTCAATGAAGCGGGGATTAAGGGAAATGCCCGGCAGATCAGATTTGTCAGTCGTGATGGCTATTATATGACCCTCACTGTTCAGGAGCTACTGAAGAATGCCGGGAGGGAAGAATTGAGGAGGAAGTCGGAAGCCTCTGTGCCTTTGCCCTTACCTATACCCCGTCCTTTACGGTATGGAAGATGGTCACAGTGCAGGAACTGCTGCGGGTTTTTACTACTGAGTTCAATCTCGACCGGGAACTCGTAATGATGGAAATCAAAAGACAGCTCTTGTTTCTTGGCGGGATCAGGGGGACGGTTAACGAAATGGAGGCGTTCCTGGCAAGCAGACTACTGGAGAGGCATATAAATAGTGACTGCTCCTGAGGCCTCAGGGTTAAACATCACCGTAAGGAATCCGTAATATCTACCCTTCTGGAATCATAAGCCTAACGGTGATGATGTTCGCAGTCGGTCTTTAGGATGGCGGGTTTGTGAGTTAAAATCCTGAAATTATGTCCCGATTCCGAAAACGAGTATGTACCGGATTTGTATGTGAGCTCCATTACCAGCATTCCTTAATGTATGTATGCCAAATAAAAAGCCTGTCGAACTCTGTCAACAGGCGGAATTGAACGGTCGGTTTCTAGCTAATACTACTTTACAAATACTACGTTAATTGCCTTGATTAGAGCCGTAACAGGATCTCCCTCTTGAAAACCGGCCTCACTAAATGATTCTCGCGTCATCACGGACGTGATCTCGGTGTCGCCCATTCACATGGTGACCTGGGCCATAACACCATCGGCATTGATTCTTCAAATACGGCCCTGGAGCCTGTTTCTTACTCCTGCCTGCAGTTGCCTCACCTCCTTAACATACAGTTGGATACTTTAGTTTACCCATCAACAGACAGTAATATTAGAATTCTTGCCATCTCAACTGCCGGCGCCAAGCAGAGTTTCGACACGGGAGGTGTCAGGGGTGTCAGGGGGACGGTTCTGTTGACACCTTTGCGGGTGTCAGGAGACGATTATCGTTGAAGGTCCTACCCTGGTACCGCT
>LFRU01000006.1 GCA_001512495.1 Syntrophothermus sp. DTU052
ATTCGTCCTCCGTAAGGTTTTTGATAGATAATGTCATTTAGTTGTAGTAATTTCACGGACCCTATACATTCTATACCATTATTTAACATTGGTACAATCTTTTTTTATTAGGACTTTAAGTCTAGTAAACTTTTGGCATTGGGACAGGGTATGGGTTGGTTAGTAGGAGTGAGAAGTATGGTTTGGGCGCGGAAGATTCTCCATTTACTCGAGGTAAAGATCAATTCCCTGTTTCTCCAGGTTGTCGAAGAACTCCTCGCGGCAGCCGCAGGGGTTCTCATGAGGGCAGAAACCGGGGTGGGCCCGGCTAACCGTCGTGTTTTTAAGCTTGCTGAAATCCTGGGCCGCCTGGCCAGCCAACCGCGAGTTCATGATGTACCAGGCAGCGGGCAGGGTCCAGAGCGTCATCAAGCAGACCCCCAATGAACTGGCAAAGAAGGCGGCGACGTCCCGGCAGGCAACCCCAAACAAGAGAACCGTCAGACCCCAGAATATTATGCTGCTGAGCCGAGCTTTTTTCTGGGCCGACCTCTCCCGGGCACGGGCTTTTAACAGAGCCTTTTCAAGCTTTTCTGCGGTTTTCGAAACCAGATAACTCACCCTTTCCTTCCTCGGATGTTGAAACCGACCGTCTAAACTGCTATCCTGTTTCCACGGATCCCTTTGCTTGCGTCCTGGTTTGGGACAATCATCTGTCAGTATCGAGGATTGGAGCATTGACCGATGCGAATTC
>LFRU01000032.1:0-413 GCA_001512495.1 Syntrophothermus sp. DTU052
CTACCCCTTCCCGGTCAAAATTCTTGATAACGGCTCCTTCTTCTTTCGCCACCTTGGCCAGACCGGAGACCACCAGACTCTGGGCTGTAGGAGCGATCCCGGCAATGGAACCGCCGGAACTGTCGCCGATCCAGACGGTACATCCCCGTTCCGTTAAAATCCGGGTCAGGGCACGAACGAATTCGGAGTGGGTAACAGCGGCGGTATCGGGATGTTTGGGCCCGATCAGGTTGACTTTCAGCAGGACCCGCATGCCCGGTGATACAAACTTCTCCCAGCCGCCGAGGAGTTCCATCCCCGAAACGAGGTGTCTCTTGATTACATCAGGATCATAACTGGTACAGTTCTTAATGATTACTCGACTCAAAGATCAACCGCCCCTTCCCTGGAGTCTTGCAGATGTAATGATATTT